>NZ_JBYRFX010000965.1:0-10892 GCF_057815775.1 Inquilinus sp. | reverse complement strand
GCGCCGCAGCAGCCGGTCCATGCGGCCCAGCCCGCCCCCGTGCGCCAGGCCGCCGCGCCCCGCCCGGTGCAGCAGCATCCGGCGCAGCCGCAGCAGCACTTCGCCCGGCCCGAGCCTCATGCCCAGCAGCCCCATGCGCAGCAGCCTGCAGCGCATCGGCCACCGCCGCAGCCGGCCGATCGCCCACCGCCGCCGGAGAAGAAAAAGCCGGGCGAGCCGTTCCAGAACTGACCTGACGGCGAACCCTCGATCCACCCGGCGCGGTCGGCTGAAGCCCGGCCGCGCCGGCGTGTTGCAGCCCCTGCGGGCGGCGTCATTGCGCCGGGCGGCCCGGCCCCTTATGTTCCGGGCCGATCCAGTCTTCAGGCGCACCGATGAGCTCTCCCCAGGACCATATCCGCAACTTCTCGATCATCGCCCATATCGACCACGGCAAATCGACGCTTGCCGACCGGTTGATCGAGCGGTGCGGCGGGATGGAGATGCGCGAGATGAAGGCGCAGATGCTGGACTCGATGGATATCGAGCGCGAGCGCGGCATCACCATCAAGGCGCAGACCGTGCGCCTGGGCTACACCGCCAAGAACGGCGAGGCCTATCAGTTGAACCTGATGGACACGCCCGGCCATGTCGACTTCGCCTATGAGGTCAGCCGGTCGCTCGCCGCCTGCGAAGGCTCGCTGCTGATCGTCGATGCCTCGCAGGGCGTCGAGGCGCAGACCCTGGCGAATGTCTACCAGGCGATCGACGCCAACCACGAGGTTGTGCCGGTCCTCAACAAGATCGACCTGCCGGCGGCAGAGCCGGAGCGGATCCGGCAGCAGATCGAGGACGTCATCGGCATCGACGCCTCCGACGCCGTGCTGATCTCGGCCAAGACCGGCATCGGCATCGACGACGTGCTGGAGGCGATCGTCCACCGCCTGCCGGCGCCGAAGCACGCCGACCCCGAGGCACCGCTGAAGGCGCTGCTGATCGACAGCTGGTACGACCCCTATCTCGGCGTCGTCATCCTGGTGCGGGTGGTCGAGGGCACGCTGAAGGTCGGCCAGAAGGTCCGCTTCATGGCCACCGGTGCGGCGCGCGAGCTGGACCGCGTCGGCTATTTCACGCCGAAGCCAATACAGGTGCGTGAACTCGGCCCCGGCGAGGTCGGCTTCATCACCGCCGGCATCAAGGAGATCGCCGAGACCAAGGTCGGCGACACCCTGACCGAGGATCGCCGCCCGGCTGCGTCGCCGCTGCCGGGCTTCAAGCCGTCGGTCCCCGTGGTCTGGTGCGGGCTGTTCCCGACCGACGCCAATGATTTCGAGCGGCTGCGCGACAGCTTGGGCAAGCTCGCCCTGAACGACGCCAGCTTCCATTTCGAGGCCGAGACCTCGGCCGCGCTGGGCTTCGGCTTCCGCTGCGGCTTCCTGGGCCTGCTGCACCTGGAGATCATCCAGGAACGGCTGGAGCGGGAGTTCGACCTCGACCTGATCACCACGGCGCCGTCAGTGGTCTACAAGCTGCACATGACCGATGATTCGGTGATGAACCTGCACAACCCGTCCGACATGCCGGACGTGATGCGGATCGCCCGGATCGAGGAGCCGTGGATCAAGGCCACGATCATGCTGCCGGACGAATACCTCGGCGGCATCCTGCAGCTGTGCACCGAGCGGCGCGGCGAGCAGGTCGAGCTGACCTATGTCGGCGGCCGGGCGATGCTGGTCTACCGCCTGCCGCTGAACGAGGTGGTGTTCGACTTCTACGACCGGCTGAAATCGATCAGCCGCGGCTATGCCAGCTTCGACTACCAGATCGATTCTTACCGCGAGGGCGACCTGGTGAAGCTGTCGATCCTGGTGAATCAGGAGCAGGTCGACGCCCTGGCCATGATCGTCCACCGCAGCCAGGCCGACCGGCGCGGCCGGCACCTGTGCGAGCGGCTGAAGGAGCTGATCCCGAAGCAGCTGTTCAAGATCGCGATCCAGGCGGCGATCGGCGGCAAGGTGATCGCCCGCGAATCGCTGGCGGCGCTGCGCAAGGACGTGCTGGCCAAGTGCTATGGCGGCGACATCAGCCGCAAGCGCAAGCTGCTGGATAAGCAGAAGGAAGGCAAGAAGCGGATGCGCCAGTTCGGCGAGGTCGAGATTCCGCAGAGTGCCTTCATCGCTGCGCTCAAGATGGGCGACCAATAGGCTCGTCCGGACGGCTGGGAACCACTCCCCATTCCTGGTGTTGCATCCAGGCATCCCCTGCGATGCCGAATGCAACCCGGGAGAGCCTGCCCATGGCGACCGAAGTCGAGCCGGTGATCGTCTACGAGCAGGACAACCGGCAGAAGCTGTTCACCCGCGCCGACGAACTGGTCGGCTGGCTCGGCTCCCAGTTCCAGATCGTGTCCGACGACCACAGCCTGGAAAACCAGCGCGCCGGGGTGAACCGGGAGGAGATCTTGACCCGGATCGACGGGCTGCTGGGCGCGCTGAAGGCCGCCATCGCCGAGGGCCAGCCCAAGATCAGCCCGGCCCTGCGCAGCGAGGCGGTGGCGCTGATCGCCGCCTTCCACACCGTGCACCCGCCGACCGGCAAGCTTCCGTAGGCCAGCCGCCCATTCCCCAGCGACTCCCGCTCCCTGCGACTCATTGCGTCGTCCCGGCTGATACGCCGTGGCTGCATTGGTCCCGGCGGGCCGCTGCCGCGATGATGGCGGCTCCGGAGCGATGGGATCGAGATGGACGCCACGACCAAGCTGGCCGACCGCAAGGCGGTGCAGGCAGACGGCCTGCCCGTGCCGCGCCGCTATGCCGCCATGCTGGCGATGTCGATTGCCATCGCCGTGTCGGTGCTGGACATCGCCATCGCCAACACCGCGTTGCCGACCATCGCCGCCGACCTGCAGGCCAGCCCGGCCGCCTCGGTCTGGGTGGTCAACGCCTACCAGCTGGCGCTGGTGGTCTCGCTGCTGCCGCTGGCGGCCCTGGGCGAGATCATCGGCTACCGCACCATCTACATGGCCGGGCTGGCGCTGTTCACCGTCGCTTCGGTGGCCTGCGCCCTGTCCTGGTCGCTGCCCAGCCTGACCGCGGCGCGGGTGCTGCAGGGCTTCGGCGCCAGCGGCATCATGAGCGTGAACGCGGCGTTGATCCGCTTCATCTACCCCACCCGGCTGCTCGGCCGCGGCGTCGGTTTCAACACCCTGATCGTGGCGATCTTCTCCGCGCTCGGCCCGACCGTCGCCGCCGGCATCCTGGCGGTCGCGTCCTGGCAGTGGCTGTTCGCCGTCAACCTGCCGCTCGGCCTGATCGCGCTGGCGGTGGCGCTGCCGACCCTGCCCTACACGAAACGGTCGACCCACCGCTTCGACATGGTCAGCGCCGCCTTGAACGCCGGCGCCTTCGGCCTGCTGATCGTGGCGATCGGCGAGGCCGCGCACCAGGCGTCGCCGATCGAGGTCGTGCTGGAGCTCGCGGGCGCGGTGCTGTTCGGCGTGCTGCTGGTGCGCCGGCAGGCGGAGCATCCGGCGCCGCTGCTGCCGCTAGACCTGTTCCGCCGGCCGATCTTCGCCCTGTCGGCGCTGACCGCCGCTTGTTCCTTCGCCACCCAGGGCCTGGCCTTCGTCGCCCTGCCCTTCTACTTCCAAGGCACGCTGGGCCGCACCGCGGTCGAGACCGGCCTGCTGATGACGCCATGGCCGGTGGTGGTGGCGATCATGGCGCCGATCGCCGGCCGGCTGTCCGACCGCTATTCCGCCGGGGTGCTGGGCGGCATCGGCCTGGCCATCCTGTGCCTGGGCATGGTGCTGATGGCCCTGCTGCCGCCGGAGCCTGATGTGCTGGACATCTGCTGGCGCATGGCGCTGTGCGGCTGGGGCTTCGGCTTCTTCCAGGCGCCGAACCAGAAGGCGCTGATCGCCAGCGCGCCGGCGCATCGCAGCGGTGGCGCCAGCGGCATCGTCGCCCAGGCGCGGCTGCTGGGCCAGACCATCGGCGCCGCCCTGGTGGCGCTGTGCTTCAGCCTGGCGGCGCTGCATGGGCCGGCCCTGGCCCTGGCGGTGGGCGCCGGCTTCGCCGGGCTGGCCAGCATCGCCAGCTTCCTGCGCCTGCTGCCGAACGACACGGACCGGCGGCCACAGCGGATCGATCCGACGGATCTCGCTTCGATCGAGTGAAGGGCTACGAAGTCGTCAGCTCTCGGCGGCGAAGACGAAGGGTGGGGGCAGGCGCAGGGTCAGCGCATCGCCCACGGCCAGCGCCGGCAGGTCGGCGGCGTAGCGGTCGGCTTCGATCCGGATCGGGTCGGGCGACAGCGTCGTCTCGGCCTCGATCGTCACCGTGGTGGCGCTGTGCAGCACCCGCCGCGCCGTGCCGGTCACCAGCCCCTCACCCGTGGTGCCCGCCGGCACCAGCCGGATGGCGCGCGGCCGGATGTCGGCGATCGCCCGGCTGCCCGCCGCCAGGGCGCCGGTGTCGGCCGGCAGGCGCAGCCCGGCGATGTCGACGGACCCGGCCTGCGCCACGGTGCAGGGCAGGCGGTTGACGTCGCCGAGGAAGGCGGAGACGAAGGCGGTGGCCGGGCGGTCGACCAGCGCCGCCGGGTCGCCCTGCTGTTCGATCCGGCCGTCGCGCATCACCACCACCTGGTCGGCCAGCTCCAGCGCCTCTTCCTGGTCGTGCGTGACGAACAGGCTGGTCAAGCCGGTGCGGTCGTGCAGCTCGCGCAGCCACACCCGCAGCTCCTTCCGCACCTTGGCGTCGAGCGCACCGAAGGGTTCGTCGAGCAGCAGCAGCTTCGGCTCGATCGCAAGCGCCCGGGCCAGGGCGACGCGCTGGCGCTGGCCGCCCGACAGCTGGCGCGGATAGCGCCCGCCCAGGCCCGGCAGCCGGACCAGGGCCAGCAGCTCTTCGACCCGGCGCTTGATCTCGGTCTTCGCCGGGCGGGTCGCGCCCGGCCGCACCTGCAGGCCGAAGCCGATGTTGCCGAACACGGTCATGTGCCGGAACAGGGCGTAGTGCTGGAACACGAAGCCGATGCGGCGCTGCCGCGGCGGCACTGCGGCGATGTCGGTGCCGTCGACCAGGATCTGGCCGGCATCAGCTCGTTCCAGCCCGGCGATGATGCGCAAGAGCGTGGTCTTGCCGGAGCCGGAGGGGCCGAGCAGGGCGACGAAGGCGCGGTCCTGCACCTCCAGCTCGATGCCGTCGAGCGCGAAGACCGGGCCGAAGCGCTTGGTCAGGCCTTGGATGGCGATCGGCATACGGCTCAGCTCTCCGCGGGTTCGGTGCGGTCCGACCGGAACCGCCATTCGAGCAGGGTCTTCAGCACCAGCGTCACCAAGGCGAGGCCGGCGAGCAGCGAGGCCACGGCGAAGGCGCCGACGAAATTGTACTCGTTGTAGAGAATCTCGACCTGCAGCGGCATGGTGTTGGTGACGCCGCGGATGTGGCCGGAAACGACCGAGACGGCGCCGAATTCGCCCATCGCCCGGGCGTTGCACAGCAGCACGCCATACAGCAGCGCCCATTTGACGTTGGGCAGCGTCACCCGGAAGAAGGTCTGCCAGCCGCTGGCGCCCAGCAGCACCGCCGCCTCCTCCTCATCCGTGCCCTGGTCCTGCATCAGCGGGATCAGCTCGCGCGCCACGAAGGGCAGGGTGACGAAGATGGTGGCGATGACCAGGCCGCTGACGGTGAAGATCACCCGGATGCCATGCGCCTCCAGGAACGGGCCGAACCAGCCATTGGCGCCGAACAGCAGCACATAGATCAGGCCGGAGATGACAGGGGAGACCGAGAAGGGCAGGTCGACGAAGGTGGTCAGCAGGCTCTTGCCCGGGAATTCGAACTTGGCGATGGCCCAGGCGGTGGCCAGGCCGAAGATCGTGTTCAGCGGCACGGCGATGGCCGCGACGGTCAGGGTCAGCCGGATCGCCGCGAGCGAATCGTCGCTGCCGATGCCCTCGAGATAGGCGTCCCAGCCCTTGCGCAGCGCCTCGGTCAGCACGACGGCGAGCGGCAGCACCAGGAAGATGCCGAGGAACAGGGCGGCGATCGCGATCAGCACGATGCGGATGGCCAGCGGCTCTTCCCACGGCCGCTGCGCCGGCTTGAGGCGCTTGCGCGCCGCCGCCAGCGAGTTGGTCAATCCGCCCATTTGCGGCTCCAGCGCTGCAGCAGGTTGACCACCAGGATGATGACGAAGGACGCGGCCAGCATCATCGTGCCGATGGTCGCGGCGCCGGCGTAGTCATACTCCTCGAGCCGGATGACGATCAGCAGCGGCGCGATCTCCGACAGGCCCGGGATGTTGCCGGCGATGAAGATGACCGAGCCGTATTCGCCGACGGCGCGGGCGAAGGCGAGGATGAAGCCGGTCAGGATCGCAGGCAGCAGTGGCGGCAGCACCACCCGCCAGATCACCTGCCAGCGGCGGGCGCCGAGAGTCGACGCCGCTTCCTCGATCTCGCGGTCGAGGTCCTCCAGCACCGGTTCGACCGTGCGCACCACGAAGGGCAGGCCGATGAAGACCAGGGCGATGAAGATGCCGGGCGGCCCGAAGGCGGCCTTGATGCCGATCTGCATCAGCGGCCCGCCGAGCCAGCCCTTGGGCGAGTAGAGCGAGGCCAGGGCGATGCCCGCCACCGCCGTCGGCAGGGCGAAGGGCAGGTCGATCAGCGCGTTCATCAGCGGCCGACCCCAGAAGCGGTAGCGCACCACCACCCAGGCGACCAGCGTGCCGAACACGACATTGACCGCCGCGGCCAGCAGTGCCAGGCCGAAGCTGAGCTTGAGCGCGCCGAGCGTGCGTGGCGAGGACACCACCCGCCAGACGCCGTCGAGCCCGAGCTCCCAGGGCCGAATCACCAGCGCTGCCAGCGGCAAGAGCACCAGCAGCGCGAGATAGGTGAGGGAGAAGCCGAGGGTCAGCCCGAATCCCGGCAGCACGCCGACATGGCGTGATGCCGGGGGCGGGCTTTCCCTAGCCCTTTCGGTAGATCTGATCGAAGGTGCCGCCATCCGAGAAATGCGTCTTCTGTGCTTTCTGCCAACCGCCGAAGATGGGGTCGTCAATGGTGATCAGGTTGACCGCGGGGAAGGCGTCCTTGTACTTCGCCGCCACCTCGGGTGAACGCGGACGGTAGAAGTTCTTGGCCGCGATGTCCTGCCCTTCCGGCGAATACAGGAATTCGAGATAGGCCTGGGCGACGGCGCGGGTGCCGTGCGCGTCAACCACCTTGTCGACCACCGCGACCGAGGGTTCGGCCAGGACCGAGATCGACGGCACGACGATGTCGAATTCGTTGGGGCCGAGTTCCTTGACCGCCAGGAACGCCTCGTTCTCCCACGCGATCAGCACGTCGCCGATGCCGCGCTGGACGAAGGTGGTGGTCGAGCCGCGGGCGCCGGTGTCCAGCACCGGGACATTGGCGAAGATCTTCTGCACGAAGTCCGCCGCCGTCTTGTCGTTGCCGCCGGGCTGCTTCAGGGCATAGCCCCAGGCCGCGAGGTAGTTCCAGCGCGCCCCGCCCGAGGTCTTCGGGTTGGGGGTGATGACCTGGACGCCTTCCTTGGTCAGGTCCGGCCAGTCCTTGATGCCCTTCGGGTTGCCCTTGCGCACCAGGAACACGATGGTCGAGGTGTAGGGTGCGCTGTTGTCCGGCAGCTTCTTCAGCCAGTCCTTGTCCAGCAGCCCCTTGGCGGCGATGGCGTCGACGTCATAGGCCAGGGCCAGGGTGACGACGTCGGCCTGCAGCCCGTCGATCACCGAGCGCGCCTGCGCGCCGGAGCCGCCATGCGAGGATTCGATGGTGACGGTGTCGCCGGTCTTGGCCTTCCACTGTTCGGCGAAGGCGGCGTTGATCTGCTTGTACAGCTCACGCGTCGGATCGTAGGAGACGTTGAGCAGTTTGATGTCGGCGGCATGCACGGCGGCCGAGGCCAGCACGATGGCCGCCGCGGCCAGCAGCCGAGTGGTCATTGTCCGCATGACTCGACCCTCCAATGTCCTGTTGGTTGTGTGGATAACGCGGCGTTCGAGACAGTAAGGCGAGGAATAGCGACGAACGCAATCTCTATTTTACATCAAATGCCAATCACTGATTCGCATATTTAACAGAATATTACTGCTGTTTTTGGCGTTCGCATTCCCTTCGCTTTCGCACATGCGAACAGCCGATCGGACCTGATCCTGCGCATTTTCGGCGAATTCCGATTGTATCGGAAAGGCCGGCGATGCAGATTTTCGTTTGCGAATATCGAAAGCGGCCTTGCCGCAGACCAAAGGCGGGAAACGTGACTGAGGTGCTGTACGACCTCCTGGTCATCGGCGGCGGCGTCAATGGCGTCGGCATTGCGCGTGACGCGGTGGGGCGCGGCCTGTCCGTCCTGCTGTGCGAGAAGAACGACCTGGCCGGCGCCACCTCCTCGGCCTCGACCAAGCTGATCCATGGCGGCCTGCGCTATCTCGAATATTACGAGTTCCGCTTGGTGCGCGAGGCGCTGATGGAGCGTGAGGTGCTGCTGCGCGCGGCACCGCACATCATCCGCCCCATGCGATTCGTGCTGCCGCACGACCGGTCGATGCGGCCGGCCTGGATGGTCCGGATCGGCCTGTTCCTGTACGACCATCTGGGCGGCCGCAAGATCCTGCCGGCCAGCCATGGCGTGAACCTGCGCAATGGCGCGATGGGCCGGGTGCTGCGGCCTGAGCTGACCCGCGGTTTCGAATATTCCGACTGCTCGGTCGACGACGCCCGCATGGTGGCCCTGACCGCGCTGGATGCGCGTGAGCGCGGCGCCGAGATCCTGACCCGCACCGCCTGCATCTCGGCCCGACGCGAGGGCGACCGCTGGGCGGCGGTGCTGCGCGGCGATGACGGGGTCGAGCGCCAGGTCGCGGCGCGCGCCCTGGTCAATGCCGGCGGCCCCTGGGTCAAGCATGTGCTGAACGACACCATGGCCCTGCCGGGTGCCAGCAAGGTGCGGCTGGTCAAGGGCAGCCATATCGTGGTGCCGAAGCTGTATGACGGGCCCGAGGCCTTCATCCTGCAGAATGCCGACCGGCGCATCGTCTTCGTCATCCCCTATGAGGGGAAATTCTCGCTGATCGGCACCACCGACCTCGACTTTCACGGCGACCCGACCGGTGCCGCGATCACGCCGGAGGAGACGGCCTATCTGTGCGAGGCGGTCGGCCGCTGCTTCACCGCCGGGCCGACACCGGACGACGTGGTCTGGAGCTATGCCGGCGTGCGGCCGCTCTACGACGACGGCTCCTCCAGCGCCTCCGAAGCGACGCGCGACTATGTGCTGGAGCTGGACGCCCCGGCCGGCCAGGCGCCGGCCCTGTCGGTGTTCGGCGGCAAGATCACCACCTCGCGCCGGCTGTCCGAGCATGCGATCGAGAAGCTGGCCCCGGTGATGGCCATCAAGGGCAAGCCCTGGACCGCGACGGCGCCCCTGCCCGGCGGCGACATCCCCGATGCCGATTTCGAGGCCTTCCTGACCAGGATTCGTGCCGCCCGCCCGTGGCTGCCGGAGGCGCTGGCCCGCCGCCTGTCCCGGGCCTACGGCACCCGGATCGACCGGCTGCTGGGCGAGGCCCAGAGCCTCGAGGATCTCGGCCGCGACTTCGGCGCCGGCCTGACCGAGGCCGAGCTGGAGTACCTGGCCGACCAGGAATGGGCGCGGACGGAAGAAGACGTGCTGTGGCGCCGGTCCAAGCTGGGGCTGCACATCCCGGCCGCGGCGCATGGCGCGATCGGCGACTGGCTGCGGGCCCGCAATTCCCAGCCCGGCGAAAGGGCCGCGTCATGACCCTGGCCCTTGCAGGAATCGCCAAGGATGTCGGCGCCGAGGCGCATATCGCGCCGCTGGACCTGACCTTCGAACCCGGCACGCTGACCGTGCTGCTGGGCCGCACCCAGGCCGGCAAGACCACGCTGATGCGGCTGATGGCAGGCCTCGACCGGCCGAGCCGCGGCAAGGTCTTGGTCGACGGAAGCGACGTCACCGGCAAATCGGTGCGCGACCGCGACGTCGCCATGGTCTACCAGCAGTTCATCAACTATCCCTCGAAAACGGTCTACGACAACATCGCCTCGCCGTTGCGGCTGAAGGGGCTGGGCCGCGCCGAGATCGACCGCAAGGTGCGCGAGACGGCGGCGATGTTGCGGATCGACCGGTTCCTGGAGCGGCTGCCGGGCGAGCTGTCCGGCGGCCAGCAGCAGCGCACCGCGATCGCCCGCGCCCTGGTCAAGAATGCCGGCCTGCTGCTGCTGGACGAGCCGCTGGTCAATCTCGACTACAAGCTGCGCGAGGAGCTGCGGGCCGAGCTGTCGGAGATCTTCCGCCGCGGCAAGGCGATCGTGGTCTACGCCACCACCGAGCCGGCGGAAGCGCTGATCCTGGGCGGCCGCACCGCGGTCTTGGACGAAGGCCGGCTGCTGCAGCTGGGCCCGACGGTCGAGGTGTTCCAGCACCCGGCCTCGACCAGGGTGGCGGAGGTGTTCAGCGACCCGCCGATGAACATCGGCCCGGGCACTGTCGAGGGCAACGTTCTGATGCTCGGCGGCGGCGTCGCGGTGCCGCTGACCGGCCATCTGCAGGGGCTGGCGGCGGGGCCCTGCACCGTCGGCATGCGGCCGAGCCATCTGCGGCTGGGCGAGGCCGGGCCGGGCGAAGCGTCGGTCGCGACCCAGGTCGAGCTGGCCGAGATCAGCGGCTCCGAGACCTATATCCATTTCCGCTTCGGCGACCGGCCCTGGGTGGCGCAGCAGGCCGGGGTGCACAAGCACCAGCTGGGCACACCGGTGACGGTCGCGATCGATCCGCGCCGGATCTATGTCTTCGACGCGGCCGGCCGGCTGGCCGCCGCCCCGTCCCGGGCCACCGATTCCAGGAACGGGT
>NZ_JBYRFX010000964.1:0-15111 GCF_057815775.1 Inquilinus sp. | reverse complement strand
GGATTCAGCGCCTCGATCAGGAAGTCCGTGAACAGCCGTGCGGCAGGCTTGGCGGCGCGGCCGGCGGCGTAGACGGCGTTCAGTTCCACCGGCTCCCGGCGCCAGTCGGACAGCACCGGCGCCAGCCGCCCGTCCTCCAGTTCCTGGCGGCTGCCCCAGTAGCCGGTGGACACCACGCCCAGGCCCGCCACGGCGGCGGCGACCGCGCCCTCATTCGAGTTGGTGGTCAGCCGGCTCTCAACCAGGACCGAGACTGAGCGCCCGTCCTTCTGGAATGACCAGCCGCCGGGAATCTGCCCGGCGGGTCCGACGATCACCGCGTGCCTGGCCAGCTCGGCCGGCGAGGAGGGCGTCCCGGCCCGCTCCAGATAGGCCGGCGACGCCGCCAACACGCGCGGGTTGGAACCGATCCTTCGGGCGGTGGCCGTGGAGTCGGCGAGCACACCCAGGCGCAACGCGAGGTCCACGTCCTCGCCGATCAGGTCCTGCCGCTGATCATTCATCGACAAGTCGACCTTCAGGGCCGGATGCCGGGCCATGAATTCGGGCAGGCGGGGGATCACTTCGCGGATGGCGAAGCTTGGCGACAAGCCGATGCGCAGCGAACCCCTGAGTTCACCCGTGCCCCGCGCCGCGTGGTCGGCCTCTTCCAACTGCAGCAGGATCGGTTCGATGCGCTGAAGATAATCGGTGCCCGCCTCGGTCAAGGTCAGGGTGCGGGTCGTGCGGATGAGCAGCGCGGCGCCGACCTCGTGCTCAAGGTTGGCGATGATGCGCGAGACGGAGGGCTGGGACAGGCCCCGTTCGCGCCCAGCTCGAGAGAAGCTGCCGGTGCGGGCGACGCGAGAGAACACCTTAAGGGCGGCGAGGCGATCAGTCATTTGGAATGCAGATATATCATATTCATTTCTAGTGTCTACTGCGCCAATCTCAGATGAACGACCTTTTACCCTCGCCGACACGGCAAAAGGCAAAAGGATCACGTCATGTCGCTCAAGCAAAAGCTCGATGCCCTGCGCGCCGACAAAGACGAAGGCCGCATCTTCCCGCCGGATGTCGTGGCCCTGATGCACAAGTCCACAGCCGACCTGGCGGCTTCGGGCCAGGTGGAGCGGGCGCTGAAGGCGGGCGATCTGGCCCCCAGCTTCGTCCTGCCGGATGCCTACGGAACCCTCGTGTCGTCACAGGACCTGCTGACCAAGGGGCCCCTGGTGCTGACTTTCTACCGCGGCGTCTGGTGCCCGTACTGCAACCTCGACCTCCAGGCCATCGAGGAAGTCACGCCTCGCATCCGCGCCCTTGGCGCGACGCTCGCGGCCCTATCACAGCAGACCGCTCCGAACAGCCGCAAGTCCCAGACCAACAACAAACTCAGCTTCCCGATCTTCAGCGATAAGGGCGGCGAGACGGCTGCGGCATTCGGCATCCGATTCCGTCTGCCGGACGACCTCATGGAACTCTACAAGCGTCTCGGGGTAGATCTGTCGGTGATCAACGGTGAGCCGAGCTGGACCCTGCCCATGCAGGCCCGCTACGTGATCAGCCAGGACGGGGTGATCGTCTACGCCGAGGTCAATCCGGACTATACCCGCCGTCCCGAACCGGACGAACTGCTGCCGGTGCTGGAGCGCGTTATCAAACAAGCCGCCTGAGCGTGGAACGGAGGGCCCGGCGTCATCACGCCGGGCCCTCACTTCATCAACGCCGCGGCCACCCCAAGGAGGAAACACCATTGCTGTACATCCGGCTGTCCATCGACAAGCCCAACGCCAAGTAAATCCGCGACGCCGCCCGCTTGGAACACCGGGCCTATGCGCACGCCAGCCGCGAGCCCGGCAGCCCCTGTTCGGTGGTGCAGGCCGGACCGCTGTGCCTCAGCGATTCCGACGACTTCAACATCGCCAGGTTCATGATCCTGGCGGCCGACAGCCTGGCAGCGGCCCAAGCCTTCCACGACAACGACCCGTGCACCAAGGCTGGCCTCTACCAGACCACCTATATCTATCGCTGGGACCGGCACATGAGCTAACCCAAAGGGCCTGGGTAGCCGGTCGTGTTCAAGAACGGCCAACGGGCAATTTTCACTGATAGGCAGCGACGGTGGACTTGATGGCGATGGAGCCGCGCCTGGTGCGGCCCATTTCGCGTCCGACAGCGGATCTGAAGAGGGTGATGAGTTGCATGGCTGGGGAGCTTCGGTTCCAGAGGGTGCGGACGACCTCGCGGCCCTTCTTGGTCCGGCGGATAGCCTGGCCAGTGACGATGCGCTGAGACGGCACCGTCAGTTGTCGCGGCTTGGCCTGGTTGGTAACCCTCGCGAGAACCTTGAGGTTCTCGCTGAGGCACCCCAGAAGCAAACACGACGCTCAAATGCATCGATCACTTGTCCTGCGACCGCCACGGCGTGACGCCGCACTTCACTTCAGAAAGGACTGGGCGATGTCCGGGAGGGGCTGCCGGACGATCCGGCTGGCCTCGTCAACTGGGATGCCCAACATGCGCAGCTGCAGCGCGACGGACTCGATGATCAGCCGCGGCTCCGCACGGTCCTCAAGAATGGCGCGCATCAGGGTGAGCAGTGTCGCCATAATGAGTTGGGCAGCGATGTCGACGCTCTCCAGTGTGAACCGGCCCTGGTCGACGCCGCGTTGCAGATCCCTTCGGGCGCGTTCATTGAAGGCGCGATCCATAAGTTGAAGTGCGAGTTCTGCATGGAGGGCGAACCAGCCCCAGCCAGCGTCAAGCCGCACCTTTTCCAAGAACAATCGTTGAATATGGCTGACCACCAGCGCCGGGTCCGAGACCGAGTTGCTGATGGTATCGAATAGTCTCCCCAGTTCCTCGACTCGATCGGCGAATACGACCCGCACCAGTTCGTCCTTGGAGGTGAAATAGTTGTAAAACGAGCCTAGCCCAACATCCGCTTCCTCTGTGATCTCGTTGATAGTCGTGGATTCAACGCCTTTCAGGCCGATCACCCGGTGCGCTGCGTCAATCAGTTTTTGTCGGGTCCGCACGCGAGCGCGGCTGGGCCGATCGAGTGAGCGCGTCGGTGCGGTGCCGTGAATTTCAGCGCTCCCGGGTCGACCGCTTGTCTGCAGCCGTGCTTCAGCAGCGTTCCTATTGGTCCCAGTGGTCTGTTTGATCCGCGCCATGTTTTCTCAACCTCAAAACAACTGACCGAGCATTCTTGGGCACCAGTCCACTTCTCAGATGCCATAGCACCCAATTGGGCGCTTGCGTCCCGGCCTGACCCTTCATGTTCATCAGCGAAACGCCGGGGCCGCCGACGCTGTCCACTCCCGAGCAGTCCACTTTGTCGGGCCTCCTTGCCCAAATTCCCGCCGCGCATCGAACGTAGCAGGTTGACGTGGAATTCAAAACTGAATATAGATTCACTTATGACGTAACATTCATAATTTGCCGATTGCAAAGACCCCGAGAAATGGGGTGGCAAGGGAGGGGCTGATGACGAACCGTGTGCGCATACCGAGTGCGTTGGCCGCTTGCGGCGCGGTTGCGGGTCTGATCGCGACGGCGGCTGATGCCGCCCCACTTACGGCCGATGTGACGGACAACATAAGCGGCGCTGTTGCGATCGGCAGGCGGCGGCACGTCCCAAACGGAACCGCCCGCCTCCGCGCTTCATGAGCTAGTCGTGACGGCGGAGAGTCGCTCGGAAAAGCAAATAAGCACCTAGACAAAAGCAGGAGTAGGCGGTGTCCGTTGAAAGCCTGAAAAGCCCGCTACAGTATACAGAGCTTCCCGAACGCGCCCTTAAGGCGATCGAGGGGTTCATCCCGGACGAGGCGCGCATCGCCGATCGCGTCGAACACTTTCGCCGGGTCCAACCAAGAGAGCCAGATCGAGACGGCGATCAGGAAGTCCTCGATGGAGTGATCTTCACCCACCACTTTGTCGATGGGCCTGGCGATGAGGAAAGCGTTTCCTGGCACTATGTCGAGGCAGGATCGGGGGAACCGATCGTGTTCCTCCATGGCATTCCCGACTCTTGGTTCCAATGGCACCATCAGATGTCCGCGCTCGCGGCGACGCACCGATGCATCGCCGTCGACCTGAAGGGGTATGGACTGTCCGAAAAGCGCCCGGGCGACTATCGCCACGAGGCGGTCGCAGAACAACTCTTCGCGATGCTCCAGACGATCGGTGTCACCCGCTTCAATTTGGTCACCCATGACCGCGGGACGGTGCAGGGCGACTTCATCGCCGCAAAGCATCCCGAGGCTGTGTTGCGCTATGGTCGAGGTGAACAACACCTCTTCAACTTCCATCCAGATCTCGCTCCGCAGGGCGAAATCTTCATGAACGCTCCCTGGACGGGCCTGATGGAAGACCCAGTGCGTTTCGTCGTGTGGGTCTACACCTGGATCACCGAGCGCCCCATTCCGGACGCCGAAGTGGAGCGTGTCATCCAGGAGTTTTGGTATCAGGGCGTCTCACGCGCGGTACCGCGATACTTCAACAGTTCCAGTTTTCGTCAAGAGTGGTTGGCCCGTCGAAACCGGTTGCTCAATGCCTGGCGATGCCCGGTGCTGATCATGCAGGGTTACGGCAGCAAAACCCAACCTCGGGAATTTTATGAAAACGCTCGGGAATACATTCCCAACGCTGCCGACGTCCAGGTCACCTACCTGCCCGGCGGTCATTTCTGGACGCTGGAAAGCCCCAGCGAGACGACCGTCGCCATTCGCCAACTGTTGGCTATGTAACGTCGATCTGAGAACCGTTATCCGCAAAAAAAGAGGCTGAGATGCATCTGAAGGATGCCAACCAACTACTGGATAACTTTTATCTCCCCTTCGAGTCCGGTTGGATGCGGCTCGACAGCGGCGTTATCCACATCGGCGCGCGCACCCATATGATCGGAGTGACGCCGGCGATGATCGATTGGTGGATGGGCTTCGTCTACCACAGCGGCGAATACCGTTGGTGGCATCCCCGGGACCACGTTTGGAGTGACTGGGAGGTGGCCGCGCCACCCGGCGAATATGTCGGTCGTACCCACCTGGTCCATGAGTACCTCGGATCCCACCTTGCGAAGCTGCGCATTAGTTTCCGCGATCCCGGCGAAATTCTAGACAAGAGCCGGTTCAAGGACGCCAAGGTTGGCACGGCGATCTGGGCTTATGTGGGCGCCATCGGCGAGACCGGCTTCTTCGGTCGTCTGCTCCACCTGGTTCAGGAGACGCCCGAAGGCTGTGTCATGCGCAGCCGATTCTGGCTGGGCGAGATCGATCCAGCGCCGGACCCAAAGCCCTCGTCGGCCGCATTGACACAGATGGTTCCTGACGAACTTGGGGCGGGCCTGTTCGCCCACTGCTGCGAGGAAATGAGCATCCTGGCAGGTTTCCTGCCCACCGTTTATCGCATTCACAACGCGGAGGCGGGATCGCCGCGCAGCCCTCTAGAACTGGCAGGGGGGGGAGCATGAAGATCGGTCCTAACGTCAAAGCGACTTCGGCGATCAGCGGCTCCAACCCCGACACCATTGTTGTCCGCGGACGCGATCTCGTCCGTGAGCTGATCGGCCGCATCAGCTTCACGGACCACGTCTGGCTACTGGTCACCGGTTCGCTCCCGTCAGAGGCACAGCGTCGCATGTTGGACGCCACGCTGGTGGCGATCGCCGAGCACGGCTTGGTGCCGAGCGTCGTGACTGCTCGGATGACCCTTGCCGCCAGTCCGGAAGCGATGCAGGGCGCTGTCGCCGCCGGACTACTGGGATGCGGTTCGGTCATTCTCGGCAGTTCGCAGGCCGCCGGGGAGTTCCTGAATCACATCGTGATCGGCTCCCCAACCTCGGACTTCGAGACCGCTGCCCGAAAGGGTGTGAGCGACTGTAGCGATGCGAAGCGAGCCATTCCAGGCTATGGCCATCCCCTTCACAAGGATGGCGATCCGCGCGCCATCCGCCTTTTCGAACTCGCGCGCGACCTCGATTTCTTCGGGCCGCATTGCGAGGCGGCCCATACGGTCGAGCGCCTCATGTACGAGCTCACCGGACGGCGCCTCGTCATGAACATTTCGGCGGCCATTCCAGCGGTGCTCCTGGACGCGGGCTATCCCATCCTGGCCGTAAAGGGCGTCCCGCTTCTGGCCCGCACGGCCAGCCTAGTCGCCCATCTGCTCGAAGAGCAATCCGCCCCCTTGGGCTTCCACATGGCTCACGCGGCGTCCTCTGCCGTCAGCTACGACGGAGGCGCGCCGGAGGGTTTTGTGGCGCGTGAGAATTGAGGAGTAGCCAAATGAAGGTCCTTGAAGGCGTCCGGGTTGTCGAACAGGGCACGTTCATCACCGGCCCTTGCGCCGCCATGCTCCTAGCCGACCTGGGCGCGGACGTGATCAAGGTCGAGAGCCCCGGTCACGGCGACCCCTACCGGAACTTTCGGAGGGGCTACTACAGCCCTCACTTCCAGGCGTACAACCGCAACAAGCGCAGTATCGGCCTAGACCTGAAAGACCTTGAGAGCCAGACGGTTTTCCGGCAGCTGATAAGTTCGGCCGATGTCTATATCCAGAATTTTCGACCCGGCGCGGCGAAACGGCTGGGCGCCGATCCGACGACGCTTCGCGCACAGAATGAGCAACTGGTCTACTGCTCGATTAGCGGCTTTGGTCAAAGCGGCCCCTACGTCGGGCGTCCCAGCTACGATTCGGTGACCCAGGCCCTGTCCGGATTTCTCGGCGTGGCGATCGACCCCGTCAGCCCCCGCCTCCTCGGCCCCGCGCTAGCCGACGCCATCACCGGCTACTATGCGGCTTTGGGCATCGCCGGCGCGCTGATCGAGCGAGGCCGCACAGGCAAGGGACGATTGCTGGAGATTTCGATGATCGAGGCGATGATCCACTTCGCTGTCGAGCCCTTCACCGGCTATTTCGCCTCAGGCGAGGTGCCGACGGCGCTCGACCGGCCGAAGCTCGCCCAGGCCTTCGTCCTCCGATGCAGAGACGGAAAGTTGCTGGGCATCCACATGTCGTCGATCGAAAAGTTCTGGGACAATCTTGTAGCGGCCATCGATGGCCAAGACCTAGTGGCCGACGCGCGCTTTGCCCAAAGACAGGGCCGTATCGACAACTACGACGCGCTGCTCGAGGCGCTGAACCACATCTTCGTCAGGCATGACAGGGCCACGTGGGTCTCGCGCCTGGAGCGATACGATCTGCCGTTTGGGCCGGTCAATTCTATTCCCGAGGCGATCGAGGATCCGCAAGTTCGCCACCTCCAAATGGTGGTGCCGGTCCGGGGCCGACGCGAAGGTGCTCACAAGGCGATCCGGCCCGCTTTCAACTTCGACGGACTCCGCGCCGCGTCGGTCAAGGCCGCACCCATCGTCGACGAAGACGGGCCAGCCATTCGCCGCGCCCTCGAACTCGACCCTCTCGCTTGGCCGACGTTCGTTGCCGCCAACCCGCAACTAGAGGATCGCGCCATAGCGTGACGATCACAGCTCCCAGGATGGGTCGGAGAAAGCCATGACATTCGCCACCAAGGATACAATCACGCAAATCGCCAAGGAGCGATGGGCGACCGCGCACGATCCCCGCCTTCGCCAGATCATGACATCTCTGGTGGACCACCTGCACGCCTTTATGCGCGAGGTTGAACTCACCCACGACGAGTGGGTTGCGGCGACCGACTACCTGACGCGTGTGGGCCAGATCTCCGATGACAAGCGCAAAGAGTTCATTCTCCTTTCGGACGTGTTGGGCGTCAGCATGCTTGTGGTGATGGTCAACGACCGCACTCCGTCTGGCGCTACTCCCAACACTGTGCTTGGCCCCTTTCACATCGACGATTCTCCTGTCCTGGCGAGGGACGAAAACATGGCCGAGGACGTTCCGGGCGTGCCCGCCTACGTCAGTGGGTCGGTGCGAGACCAAGCCGGAGCGCCAATTCCAGGCGTGCTTCTCGACATCTGGCAGGCGGACGAAAAGGGGGTGTACGAATCCCAAATCCCAGACAGCGACGCGCGCCTGCGGGCCCTGCAGTATACCGATGGGGATGGACGCTACGGGTTCTGGACGATTGCCCCCAAAGGCTACTCTATTCCAATGGACGGGCCTGTCGGCCAGTTGATGAAGCAGACAAAGATCTCCCACTTTCGCCCCGCACACATCCATTTCCTGATTTCGGCGCCAGGCTATCGGCCCGTCATCACCCACCTGTTCCGCGAAGGCGCTGAATATATCGATAGCGACGTGGTGTTTGGCGCGAAGCAGGAGTTGGTCGTGCCCTTCGTCGATCACCAAGCGGGGATTGCGCCGGACGGAAGGCGGTTCGCCTCACCCTTTCTCACTGTCGACTACGACTTCACCCTGGTGGCGGCCGACGCCAAGGCGGCGGCGGGTCGGCTAGCCGGGACTGCCTGAATTGGTATTCGAACTCATCGACATCGAAGTGAAACCAGGATCGGAGGCAGCTTTTGAAGCGGCCTTCGCCGCCGCCCTGCACCTGTTCCAGAGCGCCCCGGGCTGCCATGGACTGATCTTGCAGCGCTCAATCGAAAGGCCGACGCGCTACTGCGCCGCGGTCGGTTGGAGCACCATGGAGGACCACACCGTCGCCTTTCGCCAGTCTGAAGCCTTTCAGACCTGGCGCGAGCGCGTGGGGCACCACTACGCCCGTGCGCCGCATATCCAACATGTGACGACGGTGCTCACGTCAGGTCGTGCGGGCGCTGGGTCGACCTGGCCGAGCGCGACATAGGGCGCCTGACGAGAATTCGGACTGAGATAGCCGCGAAAGGATCGAAATGACCCCCCTGTTTCCCCGCCAATCCGTCCCGCCGCTTGCGATCGACACAGTCGACGGCGACATGTGGCGCCTCGCCGACCAAAAGCCTGAGCGCTTCACGCTCGTGGTTTTCTATCGCGGCCTGCACTGCCCAATTTGCGGCGGGTATCTGCAGGATCTCAACCGGAAACTGTCGGAGTTCGAACGCCGGGGCGTCACGGTAATCGCTCTTAGTTCCGACAGCCAGGAGAGAGCAATGGCGGCCAAGACCAAGTGGCGCTTGACCGACATTAAGATCGGATATGGACTTGATCTGGAAACAGCGAGGCGTTGGGGTCTCTATATTTCGAGAGGTCACGGGCCGACGTCATCCGGATTTGATGAACCTGGGTTGTTCTCGGAGCCTGCACTCTATTTTGTACGTCCGGACGGGACACTTTACTTTGGTACTGCGCAAACGATGCCATTCGCGCGGCCGCATTTCGACGACATTTTAACAGCGCTCGATTTCGTAGTTGCGAAAGATTATCCGGCGCGAGGCGAGGTTACTGATGACGAATTTGCCGCGATGCAGACCGCCGAAGCGTGACTGTATCTGCGCCACGTACGACTTTTCTGGATTTCTATCGCTCATCGGCAATTCTTTGTTTGGTTCCGGACCGATCTCGAATTTTGGAACTCATCATGCTTCCACCGCCTCGGGCGGCTGCGCGACCGCACCATGGAAAGCCAGCAGCACCGGGCACATACAATGATTTGCAGGCTATGCCTTGCAACCGAGCCTGTCGAGCGCCGCTCGAAATGGGGCCGACCGGGCCCTGCCAGGATGTGAGAATCCTCCCAATCGCCCACCGGGCCGTATGATTATCGAAAATCCCTCGGCGCCGGGATGGCGTCGTACGCCTCACGCTCGGTCAGCTCCGGTTCGGTCTCGCCGGGGCCATCGATCCGCCCCAGCTCGCGCAGCAGCTCGGATCGATCGATCACATGCCGGGCGATCAGATGGATGACCAAACCCTCCTTCTGCAGCCGTCCACGGACCTCGAGGAGGCGGCCGCCGATCATGGCGCGGCGGTAGCGCTCATAGACCTGGGGCCAGACGATGATGTTGGCGATGCCGGTCTCGTCCTCCAGCGTCGCGAAAATCACCCCGCTCGACGTGCCGGGCGCTGGCGGATCAGCACCAGGCCGGCGGTGGCCACCCAGGTGCCGTCCTTGGCGGCGCGCATCTCGGCGGTGGAGAGGATGCCGTCGCCGGCGACATGGGGTGACGACATAGAACGGGCAGAAATATACGCTAAGGGGACAAACTAGGAACGGCTCTGCGCTTGTACCTTCAGAACTGCGTCAGGCCCTAAGGAAGCCCGCCCCGGTCCCGGAACTGGCGGCAGAGTCGGTCTCAGGGGACACATCGATCACCTCATAGCCGGCTTGCTCGGCGACGCGAGAAGCCCGTGCTCCTGCCGGTCACAGGACCGCTGCGCCATCGAGACCCGGCAATAGGTCGCGGCCCGCTGTCCCAATTGTCCCCTGCACGATGGCCCGCAAACCCGCGGATCGGCTAGGGTTGCCCGTGGACGAGACGGACATTTCTCCAATTGGGACAGGGCCCACATGCCGCGTCGCCGCGCCCTCACCGATGCCCAGATCGAGGCGCTGCTCACGCTGCCTACGGCCGAGGCTGACCTGATCCGACACTATACTCTCAGCCCGGCCGACCTCGCCGTCATCGCCCGGCGCCGGCGGCCGCACAACCGGCTGGGCTTCGCCATCCAGCTTTGCGCCCTGCGCTTCCCCGGTCGCCTGTTGCGCCCGGGCGAGGTCGTGCCGCGGGAGGTGCTGGCCTTCGTCGCCGGTCAGCTCGATGTCGACCCCGATGCGCTGGTGGCCTATGCCGTCCGCTCACCGACCCGGTATGACCAGCTGGAGGCGCACGGACCACCTACGGATTCCGGACCTTTACCCAACCCGATCAGCGGGAGATGGCCAAGTGGCTGCTGCCGGTGGCCCTGGCCACAACCAGCGGCGTGGCGCTCGCCAGCCTGCTGCTGGAGGAGCTGCGGCGCCGCGCCATCGCCGTCCCTGGACCCAGCGTTATCGAGCGCCTGGTGGCCGCCGCCCTGTTGCAAGCGGAACGCCATGTAGAGCCGCAGGTCGACGCTGGTCTGTCCGGGCCGCAGCGGGATGCGCTGGACTCCCTGCTGAAGATCCACCCCGACAGCCCGCTCAGCACCCTGGCCTGGACGCGCCAGGCACCGGGATCGGCCGGGCACCGCGCGCTGGCCCGACTAATCGACCAGCTCACGCGGCTCCGGGCCTTGGCGATCGATCCCGTGATCATCGATGGCGTGCATGCCGACCGCTTGCGGGTGCTGGTGCGGGAAGGAATGCGGCTCTCGGCGCAGCACCTGAAGGCGCTGGCACCATTGCGCCGCCGGACCATTCTTGCCGCGACGGCGTTGGACGCGATCACTCGCCTCACCGACAATGCCGTGGGCATGTTCGACCGGCTTATCGGCGGGCTCTTTCGCCGGGCGGAGCGCCGCGCCGCCGAGGCTCTCCAGGCCAACGCCCGAACCATCAATGAGAAGGTGCGGCTCCTGGCCAGACTGGGTGACGCGCTGATAAAGGCCCGAACCGCGGGAACCGACGCCTTCGCCGCCATCGAGGCGGTCGTTTCATGGGAGCGGTTCGCCGCCGCCGTGGCGGAGGCCAAGTCGCTGTCGCGCGAGGACGGCCCGGACTACGGCGCCCTGGCGGCAACCAACCACGCACTGCTCCGCCGTGTCGGCCCGCTGTTCCTGAACAGCTTCGGCTTCAAGGGCATCGCCGGCGCCGGCAGCCTACTGCGCGCACTCGACATGATGCGGGCCTTCTACGCCGGGTCCCGGCGGATGTCGCCTAAGGATCTGCCGACCGGCTTCATTCGCCGGGGCTGGCGGCCGGCCGTGCTGCGGGACGGTGCCGTCGACGCTGCCGCCTATGAGTTGTGCCTGTTCGCCGATCTGCGCGACCGGCTACGGGCCGGCGACGTCTGGGTGACGGGTAGTCGTCAATACGGGGCGGTGGAGGACCAGCTGGTGTCCAAGACCCTGTTCGCCACGATGAGGGCGGCGGGTCCGTTGCCGGTGGCCGTTCCCGATGATGCGGCCGCCTACCTTCGGGAACGCCGAGCGCTGTTGGAGGACCGGCTGTGCGACGTGGACGGGCGCGCGCGCCAGCACCTGCTCGCAGATGTTCGGGTCTCCGGCGTAGCCCTCAAGATCACGCCCCTCCAGGCGGTGACACCGGAAGCCGCCGAGCATCTGGCCGACCGCATCCAGGCTCTGATGCCGCGGGTGCGCATCACCGAGCTGCTTGCCGAGGTGTCCCGTTGGACCGGGCTGTCGGACTGCTTCACCCACCTGCGCACCGGCCTACCGGCGGAGGACCAACGGGTGATCCTGACGGCCGTGCTGGCGGGCGCTACCAACTTGGGCCTCACGCGTATGGCGGAGGCCTGCAGCGTGGCCAGCTATCGCCAGCTCGCCTGGACCGCCGGGTGGCACCTCAGCGAGGACGGCTACGCCCGCGCCCTGGCCCGCATCGTCGCCGCCCAGCAGGCGCATCCTCTGTCGGCGCAGTTCGGCGACGCTACCGTGTCCAGCTCAGACGGCCAGCACTTTCCGCTCGCCGGGCAGGCCGAGGTGGTCGGCGCCGTCAATCCACACAAGGGCTCCGGACCGGCGATCTCCGTCTACACCTGGGTTTCCGGCCGCTACGCGCCTTTCCACACCAAGGTGATCTCGGTGTCGGAGGGCGAGGCGGCCCACGTCATCGACGGGCTGCTTTATCATGGCGGAGCCGTCGACAGCTCGGTCCATCACACAGACGGCGGCGGTGTCTCCGACCACGTGTTCGCGCTCTGCCACCTGCTGGGCTTCCGCTTCGCGCCACGGATCCCCAACCTGGCCGACCGCCGGCTCCACACCTTCGGTCCCGCGGCGGCCTGGCCGACGCTGGAGCCCTTCATCGCCGGCAAGATCGACGAGGTGCTGATCGCGACGCACTGGGACGATCTCCTGCGCCTGGCGACATCGGTGCGGATCGGCACGGTGCCGGCGTCGCTGATGCTGCGCAGGCTCGGCTCCTACCCCCGCCAGAACGGGCTTGCTCTGGCGCTGCGCGAGATCGGCCGGATCGAGCGCACCCTGTTCACACTCGACTGGTTGGACGATCCGGCCCTGCGCCGGCAGGCAACAGCGGAGCTGAACAAGGGCGAATCCCGCAACGCCCTGGCCCGCGCTGTATGCTTCCACCGCCTCGGGCGACTCCGCGACCGCACCCTGGAAGGCCAGCAGCACCGGGCCAGCGGCCTCAACCTGGTCGTCGCTTCCATCATCTTGTGGAACACGGTCTACATCGAGCGCGCCATCCAGCTCATGCGTGCCCGGGGCGAGAACATTCTGGACGACCTGCTGCCCTATCTGGCGCCACTCGGCTGGCAGCACATCAACCTCACCGGCGACTACATCTGGACCGATCCGTCGCAGCTCGACGGAAAGGACTTCCGGCCGCTGAGAGCGCCCGTCGAGTTGACCACCGCATAATGTTCCTGGTCTGTCCCCTTAGCGTATATTTATGCCCGTTCAATGTCGTCACCCCAACCTGGAAGCCATGCCATGGCCGCTTCGGGAAGATGTCCGGTATCGAGGCGGCAACGCGACGGCCGCTTGTGGCGCGATCATGCCCAACGCAAGCTGGACAGGCTGGCTCGAACGGTTCCCGACGCCCGCACGATGGCCGACTCCCTCGTCGCGCGTGGGGTGAAGCTAGCGCTCGGCGTGAGCGTCTGCGACCCGGCCGACCCGATGGGGAAGATGTGATCGCCGCAAATCAGCCTACCCCAGCAGTCCTGCATGACGGAATTCGGCCTTTGCGTGGCATAGCCCCAATCACACATTGCGTGCGCCGTGAAAGGTTGTGCGCCCGTTTGGCCGATCGTCATTGTGGGCCGCTACAGCAACGCAGTTTGATCCGTTGAAGGGAGATCGCACCAGCGCTGCACGAACGCGACGAACGCCCGCAAGGCCGCCGATTGGCCCCGTCGGCTCGGGAAGTAGAGGAAGAGGGCTTCCAAAGGCGAGGACCATTCCGGCAGGACGCGCGTCAACCTGCCGACGTCGAGATGCTCGGCGACCATCGCGGCCGGCGCGCTGACGATTCCCAGTCCTCTGACCGTCAGATCGATCTGCGAGGCAAGGTCGTGCACGATCGTCGCCGCAGGCGGACTGACCTGCACGGACGCGCTGGCGCGATGGAGCGTCCACGCGATGATGGCGCCAGTGGCCTGGCTCCGGCACATCACGGCACGGTGGTCGAGAAGGTCGTCGGGCTTGTTCGGCACGCCGCGTTCGCGAAGATAGGCCGGCGAGGCAACAAGAACCGCTTGCGAAGCCGGCACCACGGGCACGGCCACCATGTCCTTGGCGAGGTAGTTGCCGTAGCGCAGTCCGGCATCGTAGCCTTGCTTGACGATGTCGATCAGGCGCGCTTCGACCGCGATCTCCAACTCCACGTCCGGGTGGCTGTTCTGGAACGCCACCAAGGCCGGGGCAAGGAGCAGGTCGAAGGGCGCGCGTGGTGTGGTGAGACGCAACGGTCCGGCGACACGTCCGCCGCGTCCCGCCGCTTCGTCGGCGGCACGCCTCAACTGCGACAGGGCAGGAGCCGCCACGAGCAGATAGTCGCGGCCGACGTCCGTCAGACTCAAGCTCCGGGTCGATCGATGGAACAACGCCGCCCCAAGCCGTTCCTCAAGTCCGCGGATCGCCTGGCTGACCGCCGAAGGCGAGATGCCGAGGCGCCTGCCGGCTTCGGAAAAGCTACCCGCTTCCGCCGTGGCGACGAACACAGGCACGCCTTCGAGAACGTCTTGCTTGCGCATGGACCACCTTGAAGTCTTGCTTCAAGCTTCATGCGCGATAATGGCGCTTATGGCGAGCAATCGATCGTCATACGATCGAGTATGACTTCGATCGATGCTCCTCCCCTCATGCCGTCGCAATCGGCCGGTCCGGCGCGAGATCCGGGCATTGAAAGCCGTTCCATCCTTCTCGGGATTGGCGCGGCCGCCGCCTTGCCGAGCATTGCGTGGGGAACAGGCTTGCCTGCACCAATTTCGCATACGTTCAGCACGCCTCGTCATACGACGCACTATCTCGAGAGCGGACCGGCCGACGGGCCGCTGTTGATGCTGCTTCACGGCTGGCCGGAACTCAGTCTGATCTGGCGCGCACAGATGACCGCGTTTGCTGCCGAGGGGTGGCGCTGCATCGCTCCCGACATGCGCGGCTATGGAGGGTCCTCCGCCCCGG
>NZ_JBYRFX010000963.1:0-2929 GCF_057815775.1 Inquilinus sp. | reverse complement strand
CGACGCCGCCGCGCACCCGCAGCAGGCTGACGCGGCGGTCGCCGGCACCCACGGGGAACACCGCCTCAGACACGCCCGGCAGCAGGCGGCGCCAGGTGACGGCTTCGAAGCGCGGGCCGACATAATCGCGCAGCGGCAGCGGAATCTGCGGCACGCCGATGCTCGGGGCCGCGGCTGCAGACACTTCGGCGACGGGTGCCGCATCGAGCCGGGCCAGCACCGCTGCGAAGGCGCCTGCGTCGATCTCGGCGCCGGGCAGGGTGTCCAGCAGGGCGCCGCCCATGGCCTCGATGCGCGCGACCTCGCCCCGGCAGGCGGGGCAGTAGACAAGGTGGGTCGCCACCGCCAGCGCGTCGGCCTCGCCCATCGCGCCGCTGGCATAATCCAGCAGCAGGGCATCCGACGGATGGTGCCGGGGATGCTCCGGCACGGCGGTCATGGCGTTGGCGTCATGCATCGCCGGCCTCCGTCAGGCTGTGGCGCAACCGCTCCAGCGCCAGCCGGATGCGCGACTTCACCGTGCCCAGCGGCAGGTTGCGCACCGCGGCGATCTCGCTGTGCGCCTTGTCCTCATAGAAGGCGAGGGCCAGCAGGTCGCGCTGGTTCTCCGGCAAGGCGGCGATCGCGGTGCGCAGCCGGGCTTCGGTCTGGTTCGCCGCGACCCGCTGGTCGGCGGGCATCTCCTGTGCCGGCGCAAGCATCGGATCATCCGGGTCGATCTGTGGCCGCTTCTCGCGCCGTGCCAGGTCGATGCGCTTGTTGCGGGCGATGGTGAAGATCCAGGTCGCGGCGCCGGCCTGGGCCGGATCGTAGGTCTCCGCCCGCCGCCACACCGTGACCATCGCTTCCTGCATCAGCTCCTCCGCCGTCCCGCCATCGCAGCCGAGCCGGGCGATGTAGGCCTTCACCCGGGGCGCGAACAGCTCGAACAGGGTCTGGAACGCGGCCCGGTCGCGGGCACGCCCGACCGCGAGGATCAGGGCCTCGGGCGACAGGGGGGCAGGGGGGGCCGGCTCGATGCGCATGGCGCCATTGAAGGCGACCCGCCGCGCGATCACAAGGGCCGACAGCACCAGCGCCGGGGCAAGCTCGGGGGAAAGGGATGGGCGCACGCCGGTTTCCTGATCGTTCCGTCTAGGCCCGTATACGACGAGATGCTATCCCCGGATGAGTTCGGGTGGTTCCCGTGGCGGATAAATCCATGTATGTCGTGGGATCCGCCTCGGGCCGCGTCGTCCAGCCTTGCAACCCCGAAGTAGAGTGGCGCTATGGTGAGAACTCGTCGCAACCTTTTCCTCGGGGCCGTGATCGGCCTTGCCGTCGCGGCCGGTGGCATCCTGTTGCCGCAGGCGGCATCGGCACAGGACGTGCAGCACATCTCGAGCAGCCGGGACTGGCATGCCTTCCAGTTCACCGAAAACGGCAGCAAGGCCTGCTACATCGCGACCAAGCCGACCAAGGCCGAACCCGCCAATGTCCGTCACGGCGACGTGTTCGTGCTGGTGACCAATCGCCCGGCCGAGAAGCAGAAGAACGTCGTCAGCCTGCAGGTCGGCTATACCCTGAAGCAGGGCGTCGACGTCGTGGCGACGATCGGCGGCAAGAATTTCCCGCTGTTCACCGACGGCAACACCGCTTGGTCGCGCGACGCCGCGGCGGACGAGGCGTTCGTCAACGCGATGAAGGGCGGCTCGACCCTCACGGTCAAGGCGACCTCGTCGCGCGGCACCGGCACCAACTACGTCTTCTCGCTCGCCGGTATCTCGGCGGCGCTGGGTGAGATCAACAAAGCCTGCGGCGTCTGACCGCACTTCCCGTTACACTGCTGCGGCCCCTTCCGGTCGGGAGGGGCCGTCGCCATTTGAAGGCCCATTCAAGACTGGGCCGACTGGGTCCTCCGGAGGTCCCGATGGGTATCGAAACACACGCATCTCTGTTCGCACCGCCGCCGCCCCGCGCCGATGGCCGGGTCAACCTGATGGGGCTCGACCGCGCCGAACTGACCGAGACACTGGCAGGCCTGGGTGAACCGGCCTTCCGGGCACGGCAACTCTACAGCTGGATCTACAAGCACGGCGCCACCGATTTCCAGGCGATGAGCGAGCTGGCCAAGAGTTTGCGAGTCAAGCTGACGGAGGGCTTCGTGCTCGACCGGCCGGCCCTGGTGCGCCAGCAGAACTCCTTCGACGGCACCCGCAAGTGGCTGGCCCGGATGGATGACGGGCAGGAGATCGAATCGGTCCACATCCCGGAGGAGGATCGCGGCACGCTCTGCGTCTCCTCCCAGGTCGGCTGCACCCTGACCTGCAAGTTCTGCCACACCGGCACCCAGCGCCTGGTGCGCAACCTCGAGGCGTCGGAGATCGTCGGCCAGGTCATGCTGGGCCGCGACATCCTGGAGGATTGGGGCCGCGAGGGCGAAGACCGCCAGCTCACCAACATCGTGATGATGGGCATGGGCGAGCCGCTGTACAATTTCGAGAATGTGAAGCGGGCGCTGAAGCTGGTGATGGATCCGGAGGGCATCTCGGTGTCCCGGCGCCGCATCACCCTGTCCACCGCCGGCGTCGTGCCGCTGATGAAGCGCTGCGGCGAGGAGCTCGGCGTCAATCTCGCCGTGTCGCTGCACGCCGTGACCGACGAGCTGCGCGACCAGATCGTGCCGATCAACAAGAAGTACCCGGTCAAGGAGCTGCTGGACGCCTGCCGCGAATATCCCGGCCTCAACAACGCCCGCCGCATCACCTTCGAATACGTGATGCTGAAGGATGTGAACGACACGCCGGCCGATGCGCGCCAGCTGGTCCGCATCCTCAAGGGCATCCCGGCGAAGATGAACCTGATCCCGTTCAACCCGTGGCCGGGCGCGCCGTTCGAATGCTCGACCAAGGAGGCGATCGACCGCTTCGCCGACATCCTGATGGAGCAT
>NZ_JBYRFX010000962.1:0-5694 GCF_057815775.1 Inquilinus sp. | reverse complement strand
CTCAATGTCGACGCCGAGGGCAAGGTCGTCGAATTCGGCCTGTCCAGCTTTGCCAGCGATCGCATCCAGCTTGTATTCGAGGGCTGAGAGAGCGTTGTAAATGCTACTGGAGCGGCCGTCTGAAGGCGGTTTCTCCGCTTCCGGTGCTCACGGACCCAAACGTCCGCTGCGCGCCGGTTCTCGAAACCACCGCCACCCGACTCGCACCAGCGCATTTCCAAACGCTCTCTGAGTCCCCTCCCCCTCGACGGCGTTAGAAACCGCCGCCGAAGGCACAGGATCCCTGTTCGCCGAAGCCGGCGGCGGCGCCGATGACGGCGAGCACCACAGTGACGGCCACGGCAGTGCGCAGCCAGGCACGGGTGGAGGGCCCCGTGCGATTCGGCCGATGGAGGACCAGGGCCACGACCAGCGCGCCGATCACCGCCAGCGCGGTCACCGGCCAGCCGACGGCGCCGAAGACGACCAGGATCAGGAGCGCCCAGCTGAACGGGTCGCCGGAAGTGCAGCTCGTCAGCGTGAATCCAAGGATGGCGGCATAGGCCCAGACCAGCAGCACCAGGGTGTTGCACAGCCAGAGGCCGACGATGGTGAGGATGCGGGGGACATTGGACATGCCGGCATCGTTCCGCCGGATTGTGGCGGATCTGCGAAGCGGACCGGTACGGCACCCGACGGCCGTCAGATATCATCCCCCAAAATGGAAACCGGGCGGGAAGGCTGCCCCTCCCGACCCGGCTCATCCACCCCCGCGGAGCACGCGCCGCTCCGAAAATCCCCGGCCGCCATGGGGACGGACTGCCGACGGCCGGGTAAGTTCCGTGCGGGGCCGGCTGTCGGCCGGCCCCGTCATCCCAAGGCTAGCCGGCGCTGGCCAGCCGGCCGCTGTGGCTGGCCGCACGCTGCGGCTCGGCTGCGGCAGCCAGCGAGGCGTTGCGGGCGTGGTGCCGCACCAGCATCGGCCGCAGGATCGCGATCGCCGAGAAGGCCGCGATCAGATCCATCGCCGCGACGGTGTACAGCACCGTCGACCAGGTGCCGGTCGCCTCCATCAGCAGGTTGCCGAACGGCACCAGTAGCGCGGCGACACCCTTGGCGCAGTACAGCACGCCGTAGATCTTGCCGAGATGCTTGGTGCCGAAGGTGTCGCCCGCCGTGGCGCTGAACAGCGAGTACACCTCGCCCCAGGCCAGAAACACCACGCCCGACAGGATCAGGAAGGCCCATGGGTTGTGGCCGAAGGTGCCGAGCGCGACGATGCCGATGCCTTCCATGGTGAAGGCGATGCACATCGTCTTCTCGCGCCCGATATGGTCGGACACCCAGCCGAAGAACGGCCGCGAGATGCCGTTCATGATGCGGTCCAGCATCAGGGCGAAGGGCAGTGCCGCCATGGTGAAGAAGAACAGGTTCACCGGCATGTCCTTGACGCCGAGATCCTGGGCGATGACGCCGAGCTGGGCCACCGCCATCAGGCCGCCGGTGACGGTGCAGATGAACATGAACAGCATGACGTAGAACACCCGGGTCTGCAGCGCCTCGCCCAGCGTGTAGTCGCGCCGGGACTGGGCGACCTTGGTCGAATGCTTCACCTCCTGATTGCCCCGCGCGCGCAGGAACCAGGCGGCGGCGAAGATGATGCTGCCCTGGATCAGGCCGAACCAGAAAAAGGCGGTCTGGTAGCCGGAGCCGGCGATGACGCTGGCGATCGGAATGATGGTCAGGGCCGAGCCGGCGCCGTAGCCGCCGGCGGTGAGGCCGACCGCCAGGCCGCGGCGGTCCGGGAACCACTTCAGCGCGGCGTTGACGCAGGTGGCGTAGACGCAGCCGACGCCGATGCCGCCGATCGCGGCGCCGACATAGAAGCCGGGCAGCGAGGTGGCGTAGGAGTTCACGACCCAGGACAGGCCGGTCATGACGCCGCCCACCAGCACCAGCGCCCGCGGGCCGTACTTGTCGATGAAATACCCCTCGATCGGGGTCAGCCAGGTCTGGACGATGACGAAGATGGTGAAGGCGGTCTGGATCGCGGCCCGGCTCCAGCCATAGGTCTCCTGGATCTCAGGCACGAACAGCGTCCAGGCATACTGGATGTTCGCGGCGGCGACCATGCAGACGATGCCGGCGATCAGCTGGATCCAACGGTTCGTCGGAGCTCCCCCCGCCCCCGCGGCGTCATTGGAAATCGCACTCATGGCGATGGCTCTCCCAGTGTCTTGTTGCTCGCTTCGACCGGTCGTTGCATGCCGGCGGTTCGTTGGCCTTCACTGGTGCCGCATCGACGGTTCGCCAGGATCGAACCGGACATTCGGGGCCTCCGAACGCTTGGTTCTGCGTGACCCTGGTTCCCGGCGCGGGAACCGCAAAGGCGTAGGGCGCTGAGCGCCAGCCTGGAGATGTCCACAAAAGGGCGCTGAGCGCCGGGCAACGGCCAGGCCCGACAACGGTCCTCGCAGCCGTCGGCGGGAAATCTTGCCCGCTGCAGTCACGATCGAAAATGATCCCAACTGGTATACAAAATGTAATATGTCTGAAGTGCGTTACAGTTGCAACAGTCTCGCGAAACCCTGTCGGGCTGGCAATACGGGTTCCGCGAGACTGCCGTCGACGGGAGGCTCAGGCCGGGTGCTCAACCGGGACCGGCGCCCCACGGGTCGCCGCCCAGAACAGCATCGCGGCAGCGCTGAATCCCGCCCCCAGCAGACAGACGCCGCCCCAGCCGACCCAGGCATAGACCAGGGTCGAGGCGATCGAGCCAAGCTCGCTGCCGATCGAATAGAATACCATGTAGCCGGCAACGAGGCGGCTGCGCGCCTCCGGCCGCACCGCGTAGATCATGCTCTGGTTGGTCACGTGCAGCGCCTGGATGGCGAAATCGAGGGCGACGGCGCCGATCACCAGGGCCCACAGCGCCTGCCGGGTGAAGGCGATCGGCAGCCAGGAGGCCAGCAGCACCACCAGCGCAACGCCCGAAGTCCATTGCCCGAGGCCGCGGTCGGCCAAATGCCCGGCGCGCGATGCTGCCAAGGCTCCGGCAACGCCGGCGAGGCCGAACAGGCCGATCTGGCTGTGGCTGAGCGACAGCGGCGGCGCGCTGAGCGGCAGCACCATCGCCGTCCACAGCACGCTGAAGGCAGCGAACATCAGCAGTGCGATCCCGGCGCGGGCGCGCAGCACCGGCTCCTCCACGAACAGCATGACCGTCGACCGCAGCAGCTGCGGATAGGACATCCGTGCCCGCTTGCCTTCGTCACGCCCCTTCAGCACCTGGAACAGGGTGCCCGCCATCAGCAGCATCGCCGCGGCAGAGACGAGATAGGCCGACCGCCAGCCGCCGAGATCGGCCAGCGTGCCGGCGACGGTGCGGGCCATCAGGATGCCCAGCACCACGCCGCTGGTCACGGTGCCCACCACCCGTCCCCGCTGGGTCGGCGCCGCGAGATCGGCCGCAAAGGCGACCAGCACCTGGACCACGCCTGCGAGCAGGCCGATCGCCACCATGCCCGCCAGCAGCACCGGCCCCGAGCCTGCTGTGCCGACCACGATCAGGGCCAGCACCGACCCCAGCATCTGGCCGACGATCAGGCGACGACGGTTGAGCAGGTCGCCGAGCGGCACCAGCAGCAGCAGCCCGAGGCCGAGGCCGACCTGGGTGAAGGTGACGACGAGGCCGATCGTCGCCGGATCGATCCGGAACTCGGCCGCCATCGCATCGAGCAGCGGCTGCGCGTAGTAGACATTGGCGACGGCGAGGCCGCCGGCGACCGCGAACAGGAACGCCACCCAGCGCGGCAGCACCGCCTTGTCCTCGAGCTTCATCTCGCGATCCTCCATCGAACAAGTGGTTTCATAATAAAACCACTTGTTCGATACGCCGATCGGTTCTATGTTGCAACCATAAACCATGGATGACTGACCGCGGTCCGGAGGACGGCATGGTCAAGCGGACGAGCCTGAAGGACGCGGAGTGCCCGGTCGCCCGGTCGCTGGACGCGATCGGCGACTGGTGGTCGCTGCTGATCGTCCGCGATGCCTTCGATGGGCTGCGCCGGTTCGGCGAATTCCAGAAGAACCTCGGCGTCGCCAAGAACATCCTGGCGACCAGGCTGCGCATGCTGGTCGACCAGGGCATCCTGGCGGTCGCCCCAGCCTCGGATGGCAGCGCCTACCAGGAATACGTGCTGACCGCGAAGGGCCGCGACCTGTTCCATGTCGTGGTTGCGCTGCGGCAATGGGGCGAGGCGCATGCCTTCGCGCCGGGCGAGCCGCATTCGGCCCTGGTCGAGGACGACGGTGGCCTGCCCGTCGGCCGGCTGCAGCTGCGCTCCACCGCGGGAAAGCTGCTGGGGGCCGACGACACCCACGTCCGCAAGCTGCCGGGATAGGCCGTCACGGCATCATCACGCTTGTCAGATGCCATTTGTGCGACAATTGTATCGCGATCGAAGCGGGACCCGTGCGGTCCGCGCTGCGATCTCGCCTATTCTCTAAGCGCTGCAGACACGAATTCCCGCCGGGAGGACTGAGATGAAATACCTTCACACCATGGTTCGGGTGACCGACCTCGAGCAGTCGCTGCACTTCTACCGCGACCTGCTGGGCCTGAAGGAGACCCGCCGCATCGAAAACGAAAAGGGCCGGTTCACCCTGATCTTCCTTGCCCCGCCGGGACAGGAAGAGGCGCCGGTCGAGCTGACCTACAACTGGGATGCCGAGACCTACAGCGGCGGCCGCAACTTCGGCCACCTCGCCTACGAGGTCGACGACATCTACGAATTCTGCGACCGGCTGCAGAAGGCGGGCGTCACCATCAACCGGCCGCCGCGCGACGGCCACATGGCCTTCATCCGCTCGCCGGACAACATCTCGCTCGAGATCCTGCAGAAGGGCGGGTCGAAGCCGGTGGCCGAGCCCTGGGCCTCGATGCCGAACACCGGCGTCTGGTAAGCTCGCGGTTCTGACTCTCACTGTCATTGCCGGGCTTGACCGGCAATCCAGAGGATTGTCGACAGTCTCTGGATGCCCGGGTCAAGCCCGGGCATGACAGGACGAGGGATGGGCCGAATGAGGAGAGAATCGCCGCTTCGCATCGCCGGCCTTGCGCTGCTGGCGCTCCTGTCCGGCTGCATCGGCGACACCGCCCCCTCCTCCACCGGACCGGAAGTCGCCGCCGCGGCGGAGCCCGGCCTGCGCTGGCCCGCCCTTCACTGGAAAGCGCTGCTGGTGGCGGGCGACGATGCCGAGCCGGTGTTCGACAATGGCGTCGAGAGCCTGCGCGGCAAGCTGGTGTCCTTCGGCGTGGCGCCGGCCGACATCGCCATGCTGAAGGCCGATGCCCGCCGGCCCGCTGCCATCGCCAACGGGGCCAACATCGAGGCGCAGATCGCCCGCCTGGCCGGCCCGGCCAACACCGGGTGCTTCGTCTACATCACCTCGCATGGCGCGCATGGCTACGGGCTGTACATCGCGGCCGACGACGCGGTGCTGCCGCCCGCCTGGCTGGCCAGTGCCCTGGACGGATCCTGCGCCGGCCGGCCGACCGTGCTGGTCACCTCGGGCTGCTATTCCGGGATCTACACCGACACGCCGGGGCTGACGACGGTGAACCGCATCGTGCTGACCGCGGCGCGGGCCGACCGCCCGTCCTTCGGCTGCGGCGCCGGCGACCGCTACACCTATTACGACCAGTGCTTC
>NZ_JBYRFX010000961.1:0-4026 GCF_057815775.1 Inquilinus sp. | reverse complement strand
CTACTGGAAGGATACGATCGTGACGCTCACGATCACCTTCTACGCCACGCTCGCCTCGATGCTGGTCGGCATCCCGATCGGCATCGCGGCGGGGCATCGCCTCTGGCTCGCCAAGGCGCTGCGTCCGCTGCTCGATCTGATGCAGACGCTGCCGACCTTCGTCTACCTGATCCCGACCCTGATCCTGTTCGGCCTCGGCGTTGCGCCGGGCCTGATCTCGACCATCGTCTTCGCCGTGGCCGCGCCGATCCGCCTGACCTATCTCGGCATCCACGGCGTGCCGCGGCCGCTGCTGGAGGCGGGCGAGGCCTTCGGCGCCACCCGCCGGCAGCTGCTGTTCAAGGTCGAGCTGCCGCACGCCCTCCCGACCATCATGGCCGGGCTGACCCAATGCATCATGCTGTCGCTGTCGATGGTCGTCATCGCCGCGCTGGTCGGGGCCGACGGCCTCGGCAAGCCGGTGGTCCGCGCGCTCAACTCGGTGAATGTTCCCATGGGCTTCGAAGCCGGTCTCTGTATCGTCATTCTCGCCGTGATCCTGGATCGCCTGGTCAAGACCGACCGGGTCGTCGGAGGGGCCCACTGATGGCCGACGCTCTCCCCGCCGTTCATTTCAGCGGCATCGACGTCATCTTCGGGCCCACCCCAAAGCGGGCCCTGGCGCTGCTGGACCAGGGGCGGACCCGGTCCGAGATCCTGGCCGAGACCGGCGACACGCTGGCAGTGTCTGGGGCCGAGCTCTCGGTGCCCTCCGGCGAGCTCTGCGTCCTGATGGGCCTGTCCGGCTCGGGCAAGTCCTCGCTGCTGCGCTGCGTCAATGGCCTGAACAAGGTCACGCGGGGCCGCATGATCGTCCGCCACGACGGCCAGGAAGTCGACGTCGCCAAATGCGACGAGGCCACGCTGCGCAAGCTGCGGGCCGACTGGGTGTCGATGGTGTTCCAGCAATTCGCGCTGATGCCGTGGCGCACCATCCGCGAGAATGTTGGGCTCGGCCTCGAGCTGCGTGGCATGCCGAAGGCGGAGCGGGACCGCATCGTCAACGAGAAGTTGGCGATGGTGCATCTCGACAAATGGGCCGAGAAGTATCCGCGCGAACTGTCGGGCGGCATGCAGCAGCGCGTTGGCCTGGCCCGTGCCTTCGCCACCGATGCCGACATCCTGCTGATGGACGAGCCGTTCTCCGCGCTCGATCCGCTGATCCGCACCCATCTGCAGGATGAGCTGCTGGAACTGCAGCACCGGCTGAAGAAGACCATCATCTTCGTCAGCCACGATCTTGATGAGGCGCTGAAGATCGGTAACCGCATCGTTATCATGGAATCCGGCCGCATCGTCCAGGTCGGCACGCCGGAAGAGATCGTCACCAAGCCGGCGGACGACTACGTGGCGAATTTCGTCGCGCATGTGAATCCGCTCAACGTGCTGCGGGCGGAAGCGCTGATGACCCCGATCGACCTGCTGCCGCGGGATGGGGATTCGATCCTGGTCGACAAGGCCAAGACCTGCCGCTGCCGGGTCGACGATCTCGGCCGGCCGATCCAGGTCACCCAGGACGACCGGCCGCTGGAGATTGCCGACGGCATCATCAACGGCGTGGCGCCCGGGCAGATCGCGACCATGCCGATGCACGCCTCGATGCGCCGGTTCATCGCCGCGCACGAAGCCACCCGGCAGCCGATCCTCGTGCTTGACGATGATGGTCGTCTGGTGGGTAAAGTAGGGGAGAGCGAGCTGGTTGCCCGCCTTCTCAGAGGAAAAGATATTTAACGATAGGGGATTATCGGTAGGGTCTTACATGTTACTGTAACATATTCGGCTCTACCATTGATCTGACCGGCCTCGCGCCTGTTACAAATGCATTGTTTCGACGTTCCACTTTCGATATACATACGAAGGCGTATCAAGTGGTCGCGGGGCTATCGCGATCAATGCCAGCCTCAGGCAATAAAGATGCGCCAAAGACCCTAATCATAGGGGCGGGGAGTCAGACAAAATTTGGGTAACAAGGTCTTCTGCCGGTTGCGGCGGCGGAGCTGGCCTTGCTCCTTGTCACGAGATTTTTGGGGGTGTGAAATATGCAGTCCGACACACTCGTCGATACTGCCGCTATCGAACTTTCCGCGCAGACGCCGATCAGGACCGCTCGGGTCGGGGTGGCGGCAAAGCGATTGATGGACATCGTCCTGTCGATTGTTTTTTTGATCCTGTTTTCCCCGCTGTTCCTGGTCTGCGCGGCCATGATCCGGCGGTCAGGCCGTGGAATTTTCTACAGCGACCGGCGTGTGGGGCGCGATGGCAAGGTGTTTTACTGCCATAAGTTCCGCACCATGATTCCCAATGCGAACAAGCTCTTGGCCGATCTTCTTCAGAAAGATCCTGAGCTTCGGCGTGAATGGGAGAGCGGCTTCAAGTTGAAGAAGGATCCGCGGGTGACGGCGATCGGCCGCTTCCTGCGCAAGACCAGCCTCGACGAGCTGCCGCAGCTGTTCAACGTGCTGAAGGGCGAGATGAGCCTGGTCGGCCCGCGCCCGATGTTCGAGGAAGAGCAGGAGCGCTGGGGCACCGCCATCCACTATTACTACAGCACCCGGCCGGGCATGACCGGCGTGTGGCAGATCTACGGCCGCAGCGACACCAGCTACGACACCCGGATCCGCCTGAACGTCGAATATGTCCGCAACTGGACCTTCTGGCGCGACGTAGTGATTCTGTTCATGACGCCAAAAGTGTTCCTCGGCACCTCCGGCGCCTACTGACCGGCCTTTCCGGCTTCCGCTGCCCAGCGTTCAAAGACGGCCCCTGCCTCCGGCAGGGGCCGTCTTTGTCTGTGGTCCCCGACGCGACCGCTTCCGCCCCGTCCCGGCTGGGGCTATAGGAGGCGCGATCGATGCGAAGGGATGCCCGGCCGATGCCCGTGATCAGAACGCTGCTGTTTTCGCTGCTGCTGGCGGTTGCCGCCGGCACCGGCTGGCAACCCGCCCATGCCGATGCCACCGCGCTGGCCGCGCATTACGACCTGCCGGCCAATGACATCGCCTACATCCTGTTCGATGCGCAGACCGGCCAGCTGATCGACACGGCACAGACGACGCGGCCGATGATCCCCGCCTCGACCATGAAGGTCGCGTCGATGCTGGCGTCGATCGAGATCCTCGGCGCCGACCACCGATTCTCGACCATCGTCACTTCAGGCGGGCCGGTCCAGGGCGGCGTGCTGCGCGGCGACCTGGTGCTGGTCGGCGGCGGCGACCCGAGCCTCGACATCAACGACCTGGCCGACCTCGTCAGCCAGCTGCGGCTGGCGGGCATCAGCAAGGTGGCCGGCCGCTTCGTGGTCGACGACTCGGTGCTGCCGACCCTGCCGTTCCTCGACCCGCTGCAGCCCTATGCCGCCGCCTACAATCCGGGCCTGTCCGGCTTGGCCGTCAACTTCAACGCCGTGCGGGTGAGCTGGCAGCGCAAGAAGGGGCAGTTCGACGCCCGGACCGAGGCGGTGGCCGACGGCCGCAACCTCGATCTGCCCTGGGTCGATGTCAGCCAGGGCGCCGCGTCGCCCTACCGGCCCATGGGCGACCGCGAAGGCTGGGTGCTGTCGGCGGCGCTGCCGGACAAGGGCTCCGACATGCTGCCGCTGCGCCACCCCACGGCGACGGCGGCGGAGATCTTCCGGACGCTGGCACGCAACGCCGGCATCACCCTGCCGGCCCCCGTGATCGGGCAGAGCTCGAGCGACGGCACCGTCATCGCCCGGCATGACAGCGAGCCGCTGCCGGCGATCGTCACCCGCGTCCTGAAATACAGCAACAACCTGTCGGCCGAGATGATCGGGATGATGGCGGCGCGCCAGCTGCTGGGCCGCGGCAGCATCACCCAGGCCGAGGCGGGCCGGGCGCTGGCCGGCTGGTGGGCGCAGAAGCTGCCGAAGCTGGACTGGACCGGCCTGACCATTCCCGGCGCCTCCGGCCTCAGCAGCCACGCCCGCATCTCGCCGGTGCAGATGGCGGCGGTGCTGATCGAGGGCAA
>NZ_JBYRFX010000960.1:0-1802 GCF_057815775.1 Inquilinus sp. | reverse complement strand
CCGGCCGGCCGAGCAGGGTCCAGGCCCGTTGCCCGGCGTTCTTGGCCTCGAGATCCAACAATGCGCAATCCAGCGCGTTGCGGGCGGCGCCTGCGGGCATCGCCCGCTGCAGGGCGGTGCGGTCCAGTCCCCTCGCAAGCGGTTCCTGCATCGCGTTAAGGGCTTCAAGTGTTGCCTCCGGCGTCTCGCCATAACGAGGGTAGGGCACGCATTCGCCGCGGCCGGTCTGGCCGTCATGGCTGACGGTGGCGACAACGGTGACGGCCTCGGTCTTGGCGCCCCGGCTGATGGTGAAGGCGCCTGCAATCGGCCAGCGTTCGATGCTGACGGCAAGCTTTCGAGATAGGCTGGAAGTCATTTCAAAATCTGCAATTTTCTGAACCGCAAGCTTGCCCGCCGCTACCAACTATGGCTGGTTAGGGACAGATTCGACAAGGCAGTACGGCGTGCGGAACCGAAGTGTTTTGCATCGGTAGCGTAGCGGCCGAGGGGTGGGCATCGTGAGCGGCGACCCGACATTGGAGCGGATAGCCAGGGGCAACGGGCTGGCGCTGTGCGCGGCCGGCTCGTGGACGGCCCGCTTTGCGCCGGTGCTGGAACGAATGGTCACTGAGGCCGAGAAACTCGGCGGCACCCGGCCCAACATCTTCATCGACGCCTCCCAGGTGTCGAAGCTCGACACGTTCGGCGCCTGGCTGATCGAGCGGCTGCGGCGAAGCCTGACCCAGGGTGGCGTCGAGATCCAGATCGCCGGGCTCTCGGCCAATTATTCGAGCCTGGTCGACGAGGTCCGCCGGGTGAAGGCCGAGCCGGTCGTCGACACCGATGGGGTGACGATCACGGGCATGCTGGAACAGATCGGCCGCAGCGTGGCCGGCGTCGGCGGCACGTTGGTCGGCTTGATCGAGATGCTGGGTGCGGTGCTCGCCGCCGCCGCCCACGTTCTCATTCGGCCCCGCGGTTTCCGTCTGACCTCGACCATCCATCATCTGGAGCAGGTGTGCTGGCGCGCGGTGCCGATCGTGGTGCTGATCACGTTTTTGATCGGCTGCATCATCTCGCAGCAAGGCATCTTCCATTTCCGCAAGTTCGGCGCCGACATCTTCGTGGTCGACATGCTGGGCGTGCTGGTGTTGCGCGAGATCGGCGTGCTGCTGGTGGCGATCATGGTGGCGGGCCGCTCGGGCTCGGCCTACACCGCCGAACTCGGTTCGATGAAGATGCGCGAGGAGATCGACGCGCTGCGCACCATGGGTTTCGACCCGATCGAGGTCCTGATCCTGCCGCGGATGCTGGCGCTGGTGCTGGCGCTGCCGATCCTGGCGTTTCTGGGCGCGATGGCCGCACTTTACGGCGGCGGGCTGGTGGCCTGGCTCTATGGCGGCGTCGAGCCCGAGGCCTTCCTGCTGCGGCTGCGCGACGCCATCTCGATCGATCATTTCACCGTCGGCATCATCAAGGCGCCGGTGATGGCGGCGGTAATCGGCATCGTCGCCTGCGTCGAAGGCCTCGCGGTGCAGGGCAGCGCGGAATCGCTCGGGCAACACACCACCTCATCGGTGGTGAAGGGGATCTTCTTCGTCATCGTGATGGACGGCGTGTTCGCGATCTTCTTCGCGTCGATCGGAATGTGACGATGGCCACTGAAATTACCGATCCCATCATCCGGGTGCGCGACATCTCGGTGCAGTTCGGTTCGACCAAGATTTTGGACGGGCTCAATCTCGACGTGAAGCGCGGCGAGATTCTGGGTTTCGTCGGTCCGTCCGGTGCCGGCAAGTCGGTGCTGACGCGCACCATCA
>NZ_JBYRFX010000959.1:0-11370 GCF_057815775.1 Inquilinus sp. | reverse complement strand
CAAGCCGGTGCCCCGCCCCGGGCCGGGCCAATAGCTGGTCCGGCTGCACGCCTGCGGCGTCTGCCACACCGACCTGCATATCTGGCAGAGCGGCGGCCCGGCCCACCGTCCCCACCCCCTGATCCTGGGGCATGAGGGCGTCGGCGAGGTCGTCGCCCTCGGCAAGGCGGTGCCGGGATGGCGGCTTGGCGATCCCGTCGGCGTGCCCTGGCTGCACGACACCTGCGGCCACTGCGCCGAATGCCGCGACGGCGCGGAATCCTTCTGCCAGGCCCAGCGCGCCCATGGCTGCGACGTGAACGGCGCCTTCGCCGAATACGTCATCGCCGATGCCGCCTACGCCGTCCGCCTGCCGGCCGGCGCCGATCCCGTCGCCACCGCGCCGCTGATGTGCGCCGGGGTGACCGCCCATGGCGCCGTGCGGCGGGCCGCGCTGCGCCCGGGCTCCCGCTGCGCCATCTTCGGCTGCGGCGGCCTGGGCCTCTACGCCGTCCAGCTGGCGGTGCGCGCCGGCGCGACGGTCATGGCACTCGATGTGTCGCCGGAGAAGCTCGACCGCGCCCGGGCCTTCGGCGCCGAACACACTGTCATGGTGGACGAGGCGGCGACGGCGCGGCTGCAGGCGCTGGGCGGCATGGATGCCTGCATCAATTTCGCGCCGACCGATGCAACCTGGACCGCCATGGTGGGGGGCGTCCGGCCGCGGGGCCTCATCGTCGCGGCCGCCCTGGTGGCAAAGCCCGTGCCGGTCAGCCAGGAATGGCTGACAGCGACCGGCGTCACCATCACCGGCACCAGCGTCGGCACGCGGATCGAGATGGAGCAATTGATGCGGCTGCATGCGGAAGCGCCGTTGCGCAGCGCCACCCGCGCCATCGGGCTGGGGCAGATCAACCAGGGCTTGCAGGAGTTGCAGGCCGGCCGGATCGACGGGCGGCTGGTGATCGATTTCAGGCTGGAGCCTTAGGCTCGTCCCGGGACAGGCCCATGGCATTGCCGGTCAACAGGCCATCGACCCAGCCATTGGCGATGCGCACCGCGTCTTCCGGTGCGAACACTGTGGGGTCGAGGCAGAGTTCGAGCCAGAGGCCGTCGAGCATGGCGGTGAAGGCCAGCGATGCCAGGGCAGCGTCGACCCGGCGCCCCCGGTCCTCGGCGGCGGCGGCGAGCAGCTGTTCGAGGGTCCGGCGATAGGCGGCGTAGACGTCGCGATGCACCTGGCGGATCGCCTCGTCGCGCCGCACCAGCGCCCAGAAGGACAGCCAGATCGACAGCAGCTCCGGGTCCAGCACCGGCGGCCGGAAGCTGGCATCGATGAAGGCCCGCAGCCGCGCCTCCGCCGTCGCGGCCGGATCCTGCAGCGCGGCGGCCAGGGCTTCGGCCACGTGGCTGCCGATGAAGCGGTAGGTTTCGGCAATCAGGGTGTCGATGCCGCCGAAGTAATGGCGGATCAGGCCGGGCGACACGCCGGCACGGGCGCAGACCTCGCGCACGGAGGTTGCGGCATGGCCGCGTTCGGCCAGGCATTGGGCAGTGGCTTCGATCAGCGCCCGGCGTCGAACGGCCGGCAGCTCGCGCGTGAACTTCGCGCGCGGCCCTGGTTTGGGATCGGGCACGCGATCAGAGGGGGCGGAGCGAGGCTCGGCCAAAAGACGTGACGGTCCGGGGTTGCCCCCGGACCGTCCCGGATATCACAGCAGTTGGACCGCTTCGGCCATCGGGCCCTTCTGGCCCATACGGACCGTCAAGCGAACCCGCTGCTCGCTGTTCAGGCTCGGCAAGCCGGCCTTCTGCAGCGCGCGCGAAGCGACGTAGACGTCCTTGCCGCCATCGTCCGGCGTGACAAAGCCGAAGCCCTTCTCGGCGTTGAAGAACTTCACCGTGCCCTCGACCTCGGTCGCCGGGCCGCTGAAGCCGCCGCGATCGCCGCCGAAGCCGCCACCGCCGCCGCCAAAGTCGCGACCACCACCACCGCCGAAATCACGGCCACCGCCACCGCCGCCGCCGAAATCACGGCCGCCGCCGAAGCCGCCACGGTCGCCGCCAAAGCCACCGCCGCCACCGAAGTCGCGGCCACCACCGCCACCACCGAAGCCGCCGCGCTCGGGCCGATCACCGAAGCGGTTGTTGGGGCGGAAAGCACCCGCACCGCCGCCGCCGGCCGGCGGGGCGCCGAGCTCTTCGACGCGATGGATCACCGCGACTTGCGGGCCCTTCTGACCTTCCGCGATATCGCAGACGATCTTCGTGCCCTCATACATCTCGCGATGTCCGGACTGTTCCACGACCGAAGCATGCAGGAACGCGTCCGGCGAACCGTCCGTCACCTGGACGAAGCCGAAGCCCTTCGTCGGGTTGAACCACTTGACCACTGCCGTCACGTCACGGCGATACTCACCGCCTCCGACGCGCGGCGGATGACGTCGGTTCATCATTGAACTGAAACTCCAAGAGAAAGTGCTGCACCATGACCAAGGGTGCGGCTTCCGCGAGCGGAAACCAAGATCTGCCCGCTCGCGACCGGCGACATGCCGGCCCTGGACGGTCTGAACGTTTTTGTCGATACGACCATTCGTTACCTGAGACGACCAACCCGCGCGTGGAAAACCCACCCGCGGGCGAGAATCATCCCCCAACCCCTCAGCCGAGCCTACAGAAGACACCCGCTTGAACTATAAACCCAGGCCGCGCGCCTTGACCATAGGCCTCGCGACCCTATAGGGGAGAATCTTTCGCCCCCGGATTTCAGCGCGAAAGCCGCACGGGAGCACCGGTTTTGACCGATTCCCAGGCTGCGTCGGCAAGCAGCAGCGCCCGGCGGCCATCCTGCCCCCCGGCCCGCGGCGCACGGCCGTCGAGCACCGCGTCGACGAAGTCGTCGAGTTCGCGGCGATAGGCTTCGGCATATCGCTCCAGGAAAAAATGCAGCGGCTTGTCGCGCACCACGCCATCGGCGCCGGCATATTCGAGCGTCGTCGCGGTGCGGTTGTCGACCCGCAGCATGCCCAGCGACCCGAAGGCCTCGGCCCGCTGGTCATAGCCATAGGTGGCGCGGCGGCTGTTGGAGATCTGGGCGATCGCGCCGCCCGCGGTCTTCAGCGTCACCACCGCGGTGTCGACGTCGCCTTCGGCCCCGATCGCCGGATCGACCAGGTTGCTTGCCGTCGCATACAGCTCGATCGGCTCCTCGCCCAGCAGCCAGCGGGCCATGTCGAGATCGTGGATCATCATGTCCCGGAACAGCCCGCCGGAGACGCGGATGTAGCTGGCGGGCGGCGGCGACGGGTCACGGCTGGTGATCGACACCAGCTCGACCTTGCCGATCCGGCCCTCGGCGATGCCGGCGTGGATCGCCTCGAAGCTGGGGTCGAAGCGGCGGTTGAAGCCGAGCGCGAGCGGCACGCCAGCCTGGGCGACGATGTCGAGGCAGCCTTCGACGCGCGCGCTGTCCAGGTCGATCGGCTTTTCGCAGAAAATCGCCTTGCCGGCCTTGGCCGCCGCCTCGATCAGGTCGGCATGGGTGTCGGTCGAGCTGGCGATGACCACGGCATCGACGCCGTCCAGCGCCGACAGCCCGTCGCCGACCACGGCGCCGTGCTGGGCCGCCAGGGCCTCGGCCGCGGCGTGGTGGACGTCGACCACGGCCACCAGCTTGGTCCGGGGGTTCCGGGCGATGTTGTCGGCATGGATCTTCCCGATCCGTCCGGCACCGAATTGGCAGATCTTGAGCATGCTTCCTCTCCCTAGCGACGCGCCGGGGATCATGGCCCGACAGCGGCAACCGGCGACAGAAAAATCAGAATTCTGAGGTTGCAGTCAAATGGAATATTTGTTCTATTTGACCGAAATAGCCCTGGGGAGGACTACCCATGACCCGCCACCTGACCGGTCACCGCGGCGGCTTCGGCCCGGGGCTGACACCGATCACCCGGTTCGACGAGCCCGAGGACGACACCGGCATCGCCGTTTCGGTGCTGAAGTTGGCATCGGGCGAGAGCCGCGAGATCGAGGCCGCGAACGAGACCGCTTGGCTGCTGATGTCCGGCGCGGCGGAGGTCACGGTCGACAACCAGGCGGTGCGGTTCGCCCGCGGGTCTCTGTTCGACGAATCGGCCAGCGCGGTGCATGTCGCGGCCGGCGCCCGGGTCCGGCTGCAGGCCGAAGGCGACGCCGAATTCACGGCCTACGAGACCCGGAACACCAAGCCCTTCCCGTCGCGGCTGTTCCAGCCGGCCGACGTGCCGAACGAGCATCGCGGCAAGGGCCAGGTCGACGAGGCCTGCTACCGCTATGTCCGCACCGTGTTCGACCTGCGCAACAGCGACACGAACGCCGAGCTGGTGCTGGGCGAGGTCGTGACCTTCCCCGGCCGGTGGTCGAGCTATCCGCCGCACCATCATCCGCAGCCGGAAATCTACCACTACCGCTTCACCGATCCGCGCGGCTACGGCCATGCCGAGCTGGGCGAGACGGTGCTGAAAGTGCGGGCGAACGACACGGTCAAGATCTTCGACGGCTTCGACCACGCGCAATGCGCCGCCCCCGGCGATGGCATGTACTACGCCTGGGTGATCCGCCACCTGCCCGGCAACCCCTACACTGTGCCGGAGTTCACCGAGGAGCATCGCTGGACCATGGACCAGGGCGCCGAATTCTGGCGGCCGGAAGGGGTCTCACGATGACCGAGCCCACACTGGATGTAATCTGCATCGGCCGATCCTCGGTCGACCTCTACGGCGAGCAGGTCGGCGGCCGGCTGGAGGACATGGCGTCCTTCGCCAAATATGTCGGCGGCTGCCCGACCAACATCTCGGTCGGCGCCGCCCGCCTCGGCCTGCGCTCCGCCCTGCTGACCCGGGTCGGCGACGAGCATATGGGCCGCTTCATCCAGGAGCAGCTGACGGCCGAAGGCGTCGATGCCAGCCATGTCATCAGCGATCCGCAGCGCCTGACCGCGCTGGTCATCCTGGGCATTCGCGACCGCCACAGCTTCCCGCTGATCTTCTACCGCGAGGACTGCGCCGACATGGCGCTGTCCGAGGATGATGTCGACGAAGCCTTCATCGCCTCGGCCCGCGCCGTGGTGGTGACCGGCACCCATTTCTCCACGCCCGGCGTCGCGGCGATGAGCCGGAAGGCGATGCGGCTGGCCCATGCCCATGGCCGCAAGGTGGCGCTGGACATCGATTACCGCCCGGTGCTGTGGACCCTGACCGGCCACGGGCTGGGCGAGGAGCGCTTCGTCGAGAATTCGGCGGTCACCGCCCATCTGCAGGCGATCCTGCCGGAGTGCGACCTGATCGTCGGCACCGAGGAGGAGATCCACATCGCCGGCGGCGACACCGACACGCTGGCGGCGCTGCGCCGGGTGCGCGAGCTGAGCCCGGCGACGATCGTGGTCAAGCGCGGGCCGATGGGCTGCGTCGTCTTCCCCGGCGCCATCCCGGGCGACATCGAGCAGGGGGTCAAGGGCCCCGGCTTCCCGGTCGAGGTCTACAATGTGCTGGGCGCCGGCGACGGCTTCATGGCCGGGTTCCTGCGCGGCTGGCTGCGCGACGAGCCGGTCGAGGCGGCCTGCCGCTACGCCAATGCCTGCGGCGCCTTCGCCGTGTCGCGCCATGGCTGCGCCCCGTCCTACCCGAGCTGGGCCGAGCTGTCGCAGTTCCTGGCCGAGGGCAGTGCCCATCACCGGCTGCGCGAGGACCCGGCCCTGAACCAGGTGCATTGGGCGACGACGCGGATCCGCGACTGGCCGGAGGTCAACGCCCTGGCGTTCGACCATCGCTCGCAGCTGGAAGAGCTGGTGCGGCGCCACGGCACCGCCCCGGAGCGGATCGGCGACTTCAAGCAGCTGGTGTGGCAGGCGGCGCGGCAGGTGGCGGGTGACAGCACCAGCTTCGGCGTGCTGATCGACGGGCGGCTGGGCAGCGACGCGCTGTTCGCCGCGGCCGGCACCGGCGCCTGGATCGGCCGGCCGATCGAGCTGCCGGGATCGCGGCCGCTGCGCTTCGAAGGCGGCCCCGATGTCGGCGTCACCTTGCGCGAATGGCCGCTGGAGCACGTGGTGAAGTGCCTGGTGCAATATCATCCGGACGACGCGCCGGACATGCGGGACGAGCAGGACCGGCTGCTGCTGGCGCTGTTCGACGCCAGCCGGGCGACCCGGCACGAGCTGCTGCTGGAGATCATCCCGCCCCGGAGCATGCCGGCCGACGACCGCACCGTGGCCCGGGTGCTGGACCATCTGTACGACATCGGCATCTACCCCGACTGGTGGAAGCTGCCGCCACCGCCCTCCGAACAGGCCTGGACTGAAATTCAGGAGGTCATCGCCCGGCGCGACCCGAATTGCCGCGGCGTGCTGCTGCTGGGGCTGGAGGCACCGGAGGCCGAACTGATGGCCGCCTTCGCCTTGGCCGCCCGCCAGCCCTGGTGCCGCGGCTTCGCGGTCGGCCGCACCATCTTCGGCGGACCGGCCGAGGATTGGTTCGCCGGCCGGATCGACGATGACGAAGCGGTGAGACGGATCGCGGCCAGCTATGGCAGCCTTGTCGCCGCCTGGCAGGATGCCCGCGCCGCGGCCCAGGCTGCGGCCTAAAGGAGCGAATAGGGATGGGAACCGTGCGTTTGACCATGGCGCAGGCCCTGGTGCGCCACCTCGCCGCGCAGTGGATCGAGGCGGAGGACGGCAGCCGCGAGCGGCTTTTCGCCGGCTGCTGGGCGATCTTCGGCCATGGCAATGTCGCCGGCATGGGCGAGGCGCTGTACGCCCATCGCGAGGACCTGCCGACGCTGCGGGCGCACAATGAGCAGGCGATGGCGCTGGCCGCCGTCGCCTATGCCAAGGCGAAGTTCCGCCGCCGCATGATGGCCGTCACCACCTCGATCGGGCCGGGCGCCACCAACCTGGTGACCGCCGCCGCCCTGGCCCATGTCGACCGGCTGCCGGTGTTGCTGCTGCCCGGCGACGTCTATGCCAGCCGCCGGCCCGACCCGGTGCTGCAGCAGGTCGAGGATTTCGGCGACGGCACGGTCAGCGCCAATGACTGCTTCCGCCCGGTGTCGCGCTATTTCGACCGGATCACCCGGCCGGAGCAGATCCTGACCGCCCTGCCCCGCGCCCTGTCCGTGCTGACCGACCCGGTCGATTGCGGGCCGGTGACGCTGGCGCTGTGCCAGGACGTCCAGGCCGAGGCCTTCGACTACCCCGCCTGGTTCGTCGAGGATCGGGTGCACCGCATCCGCCGCACCGGCGCCGACGAGGGCGAGCTGGCCCGCGCCGTCGCGGCGCTGCAGAAAGCGCAGCGCCCGCTGGTGATCGCCGGCGGCGGTGTCTTGTATTCCGGCGCCGCCAGGACCCTGGCCGGCTTTGCCGAGCGGCATGGCCTGCCGGTCGCCGAGACCCAGGCCGGCAAGGGCAGCCTGGCCTGGGCCCACCCGAACAATGTCGGATCGATCGGCGTCACCGGATCGAGCGCCGCCAACGCGCTGGCCGTCGATGCCGATGTGGTACTGGCGGTCGGCACCCGGCTGCAGGATTTCACCACCGGCTCGCGCGCCCTGTTCCGGGCGCCGGGGCGGAGTCTGATCCAGTTGAACACCGCCGTGTTCGACGCCGACAAGCATGGCGCCCTGCCGCTGGTCGCCGATGCGAGGCGTGGCCTCGACGCGCTGTCGCAGGCGCTGGGGTCCTGGACCGCGCCGAAGGCCCAGGGCGACCGCTTCAAGGGCCTGGTTTCCGAGTGGACCGCGTCGGTCAACCGCGCTACCGCCGCCAGCAACGCCCCCCTGCCCTCCGACGCCCAGGTGCTGGGCGCGGTCAACCGGGCGGCCGGGCGCGGCGCCATCGTGGTGTGTGCCGCCGGCGGCCTGCCGGGTGAGTTGCACAAGCTGTGGCGCACCGACGCGCCGGGCGGCTACCACCTGGAATACGGCTATTCCTGCATGGGCTACGAGATCGCCGGCGGGCTGGGCGTCAAGCTGGCCCAGCCGGATCGAGAGGTCTATGTGCTGGTCGGCGACGGCAGCTACATGATGATGAATTCGGAGATCGCCACCGCGGTGCAGCTCGGCATCAAGCTGAACATCGTCGTGCTCGACAACCGCGGTTTCGGCTGCATCAACCGGCTGCAGAACGCCACCGGCGGCGCCTCCTTCAACAACCTGTTCCGCGATGTCGCCGGTGCCCAGCCGATCGATTTCGCCCTGCATGCCGCCAGCATGGGGGCGGCGTCGGAGAAAGTGTCGGGCATCGCCGAGCTGGAGGGGGCGCTGCTGCGCGCGCAGGTCACCGACCAGACCAATGTCATCGTCATCGACACCGATGCGGTGATCACGACCGAGGCCGGCGGCGCCTGGTGGGACGTGGCCGTCCCCGAGATCTCCGACCGCGAACCGGTGCGCCAGGCCCGCGCCGGCTACGAAGCGCAGCTGGCCGGCCATCCCGTCACCGGGCACGACGCCTGATCCTTCAACCATCCGACCGCACGAGACCGCCGCGATGACCGTCACCCTCGGCACCAACCCGATCGCCTGGAGCAACGACGACCTGCCGGAGCTGGGCGGAGAGACGCCGCTCGAGACCTGCCTGGCGGAAACCCGCGAGGCCGGCTTCACCGGCATCGAGCTGGGCAACAAATTCCCGCGCCAGGCCGATGCGCTGCGCCCGATCCTGGACGCGCACGGGCTGAAGCTGATCTCCGGCTGGTACAGCGCCAACCTGCTGGAGCGCTCGGTCGAGGAGGAGATCGCGGCGATGGAGCCTCATCTCACCCTGCTGGCCGCCCTCGGCTGCAAGGTCATGGTGTTCTGCGACACCTCGGGCGCCGTGCATGGCAACCAGGGCACGCCGCTGTCGCAGCGCCCGACCCTGCCGGACGAGGATTGGCCGGAGTTCGGCCGCAAGCTGACCGCGGTCGGCGACCACATGGCGAAGCACGGCGTGCGGCTGGCCTATCACCACCACATGGGCACGCTGGTGCAGAGCGAGGCCGAAGTCGACCTGCTGATGCAGCACACTGGCCTGTCGGTCGGGCTGCTGCTGGATGCAGGCCATATGACGGTGGCGGGCGGCGACCCGGCGGCCCTGGCCGCGCGCTATGCCAGCCGGATCAACCATGTCCATGCCAAGGATGTCCGCGCCGACGTGCTGCAGCGGGTGCGCGACGAGGATTGGAGCTTCCTGGACGGCGTCGTCGGCGGGCTGTTCACCGTGCCGGGCGACGGCATGGTCGACTTCCCCAGGGTGTTCGATGCGCTGCCGAAGAGCTATTCCGGCTGGATGGTGGTGGAGGCGGAGCAGGATCCGGCCAAGGCGAACCCGCTGGTCTATGCCCGGCTGGGGCACCGGAACCTGTGGAAGTTCGCCACCGGCTCAGGGTTCGAGGTCAAGGTCTAGGGCCGGCCCGTCTGGCCCGGCGCCCGACCCGGCACTTGTGAAGATTTCCCCAACGGGGCGAGGCGGTTGGTGTCATATTGCGCCATCGAATCACTCGCCTCGGATGGTGAAAATGTCGGCTCAAAGTTCCTTTTTCGCCTTCTTCGCGCGTATCTTCCTCGCCGTCCTGTTCGTGATGTCCGGCTGGAGCAAGCTGACCGGCTTCGAGGGCGCTGCCGCTTATATCGCCGGCAACGGCTTGCCGGCACCGCAGGTCTTCGCAGCCCTGACCATCCTGGTCGAACTGGGCGGCGGCATCCTGCTGATCCTGGGCCTGTTCTCGCGCCTCGCCGCTTTCATCATGGCCGGCTTCACCCTGCTGACCATCGTCGTGGTCCATCACTTCTGGACCATGACGGACGCCGACATGATGGCCAACCAGCTGACCGCCATGAAGAACCTGTCGATCGCCGGCGGCCTGCTGATGATCACCGCCTTCGGCCCGGGCGCCTGGGCGATCGGACCCGGCTACCGTCGCTGAAGCGGACGGCTTCGCGCTGACATCTCAGAGCGGCGGGCATGGCCCGCCGTCTCCTTTCCGGAACGGCGGGCCCTGGGCCCGCCGTTTTCTTTTGTGCGGTCAGCGGTGCTTGAACATCGGCGGCCGCTTCTCGGTGAAGGCGGCCATGCCCTCGCGGCGATCGTCGGTGGCGAAGGTGGCGTGAAACAGCCGCCGTTCGAACAGCACGCCTTCGGCCAGGCTGGTCTCGTCGGCGCGGTGCACCGCTTCCTTCGCCAGCATCGCGATCGGCAGGGAATAGCCGGCGATTGTCTCCGCCGCCTTCAGCGCCTCGGCCAGCAAATCGGCGGCGGGCACCACCCGGGCGACCAGGCCCGACCGCTCCGCTTCCACCGCGTCCATCAGCCGGCCGGTCAGCACCAGGTCCATCGCCTTGGACCGGCCGATCAGCTTGGTCAGGCGCTGGGTGCCGCCGGAGCCGGGGATGGTGCCCAGCTTGATCTCCGGCTGGCCGAACTTCGCGGTGTCGGCGGCGATGATGAAATCACACATCATCGCCACCTCGCAGCCGCCGCCCAGGGCATAGCCGGCGACCGCGGCGATGATCGGCTTGCGCGTCCGGGTGATGCAGGTCCAGTTCTCGATCAAATTGCCGGTGTAGGCGGCGATGAAGTCCTTCGACGCCATCTCCTTGATATCGGCGCCGGCGGCGAAGGCCTTTTCCGACCCGGTCAGCACGATGGCGCCGATGCCGGCATCGGCATCGAACGCCGCGAGCGCCTGGCCGAGGTCCCGGAAGATCGCGTCGTTCAGCGCGTTCAGCGCCTGCGGCCGGTTCAGCGTGATCAGGCCGACCCGCCCCCGGGTCTCGACCAGGATGGTCTCGTAGCTCGCGGTCATGGAACGCTCCTTCGCATCGACTCGTCGATTGATTGACCGAACGCCCGGTCAGCGTTTACAGGCTCAACGCTGGCACACCGGGCAGAAGAAGGTGCTGCGGCCGGCCTGGACCACGCGCTGCACCATGCCCTTGCACTTCGGCGTGCGGCACGGCTCGCCCTCGCGGCCATAGACCGACCAGGAATGCTGGTAGTAGCCGAGCTCGCCATCGACCTGGACGTAGTCGCGCAAGGACGATCCACCGGCCGTGATCGCCCGCTCCAGCACCGCCTTGATTTCCGGCACCAGCCGCGCGGCGCGGACCCCGGCGACCGAGGCGGCGAGCCGGCTCGGCGAGATATGCGCGGCCCACAGCGCCTCGCAGACATAGATGTTGCCGAGGCCGGCCACCACCCGCTGGTCCAGCAGCGCCGCCTTGATCGGGGTGATCTTGCGCGCCAGCACCCGGTCGAGATAGGCGGCGTCGAACTCGTCCGACAGCGGCTCCGGCCCCAGCAGTTCCAGCGACTTGTGGGTGTGCAGCGCGTTCTGGCTGACCAGGTCCATCATGCCGAAGCGGCGGGTGTCGTTGAAG
>NZ_JBYRFX010000958.1:0-4027 GCF_057815775.1 Inquilinus sp. | reverse complement strand
CTTCCGATTACCCACATTTTGGCTGCATCAGATCTGCGCCGAGCATGATGTCCATGAGGCGGGACCAGCCTCGCCACATCACGGTGTTGCCGGGCGGTCGGTCGCGCACGCGAGCGAGATAACCTCCGAGGCAGGCGACTTTCATGAGGTAGCGCGACAGCGTCCTCTCGGCGGGTATGGTGGGCCGATCCCGCACCGCCCGGTCGATGACGGTGATCTCCGTCTCGGTGAGGGCCGACTGGGGTGGGGCATCCGGCGCAACCCTGTTGATCATCGTCGTCCAGAAGATGCGCCAACTGAGAATGCAGAACACCGCGATCAGCTTGGTCAGTCGCTCAGCGGTCCGTAGCCGAGCCGCCTCGACATGGCAGCCGGATTTCAGGATTTTGTGGAACAGCTCGATCTTCCAGCGCTGGGCGTACCACTGCAGCTTTTCGACCGCCTCCTCGGGTGAGGTAACAGCGAGGTCGGTCACGAGCTTCCATTCAATCCTCTCGCGCCCGCGCGGTTTCCGCGCCTCTCGTGCATGGATGACCGTCAGGTCGAGGGCGGGATAGCGCTTCTGTTTGCCGATCGGTGGTAGGATATGCACCCGCTTGTACCGAAGCCTGAGCACGGCCTGGGTGACACTGCCGTCCTCCACCGTGACCTCGATGCGGTGCTGCCCTGCAGCGGGAACGCGGGCCATCACGCGGGCGACCGTGCGGCGCCCATCACCGGCCAGCCGATCGACACAGGTGCGCACGAGGAAATGCGCGCCCACCTCGCGGGCCGCACAGAAGAACTCGTAGATGTCGTTCTCGCGGTCACCGATATAGACGCAACGCTCCGGCTGATCGAGCAGTGTGCCCGACCGCGCCAGGCTTGACAGCCAGCGGATGCTCTCCTTCTCCTCGATCGGCACCCGTGTCGGGTTGACGTGGCGCTTGAGCGCGTTCGTGCCCTTGAACTCCTTGCGGGTCCAGAACTGCACCGCAGCAAGGCCGAGCGGCAGCCCCTCGGTCGTGACCACGAAGCTGCTGTGCATCAGCAGCCCGCATTGCGTGTAGGCGCGCAGATTGCCGGTGCGATCCCGCCCAATCGGCACCCGGCCGATCGCACCGATGGTCTCCGGCCTGGCCCAGCGGAAGCTGAATTCGGTCGTGTCCTGAACAACGAGGACCAGGCCAGTCGTGGCCGCGAAGCGATCGGCGGTGGCCTGGAAGTGCCCAGTCAGGATCGCGTCTTCCCCGAACCGCTCATTCGAGAGAAAGCGATAGGCGGCTTTCGCGTTGGCCCAGTCCTGGCAGGCCAGCGGCAGCGGACCGCCCATCGCCCCCTCGAACTGCTGCAGCAGCTGACGCAACCGGTTGCAGAGCCGCTTGTCCCCAAGGGCGCATCCGGCCACCTCAGCGTCGATCCAAGACGCTTCAACATCCGCAATCACGCCCGAGCCGCTGCCGTTCGTCCGCCGCGAAGTCTCCGACATCGCCGCCTCCTACCACGCGAACTCGTGGTAGTTGGATCGACACCTCTTCCCCGCCATCACCAACCGGCCGACAGGCTCAGAATTGTGGGTAATCGGAAGCCGGTGACGCGGCGACTGGCCGTCAGGCTGCGGTGGCGTCTGCGTCGCTTGGCAGGTTCCACGGTAGGAGCTCGGCGACGCGGCTGACGGGATGGTCGGCGATGCGCTCCAGCACGCGACGCAGATAGGCTTCTGGATCGAGGTCATTGAGTTTGGCGGTGATGATGAGCGAGGCGATCGCCGCGGCACGATGGCCGCCGGTGTCGGATCCGGCGAACAGCCAGTTCTTCCGCCCGAGGGCCAATGGCCGGATCGCGCGCTCGACCGGGTTGTTGTCGATCTCCAGCCGCCCGTCGGCGACGTAGCGCGTCAGCGCCTTCCACCGCGAGAGGGCATAGCGGATGGCCACGGCCAGATCGCTGCGGCCGGAGACCCGAGCGAGGGTCTCGTCGAGCCAGGCGCGCAGGCTCTCGAGGATCGGCCCGGCCCGGGCCTGGCGCTGCCTGGCCCGCTCCTCGGCGGGGCGGCCGCGGATGTCCTGCTCGATCGCATAGAGCCGGCTGATGCGGCGCACCGCCTCGGTCGCCAGCGGCGCCTGGCCGGTGGCGTGCAACTCGAAGAAATAGCGTCGGACATGCGCCCAGCACGCCGCCTCCTGCACCTGGCCGCCGTCGTAGAGCCCGTCGAACCCTGTGTAGCCGTCGGCCTGCAGCACACCGCGGAACCCGGCGAGATGCGCCTTGGGATGCTCGGCCCGGCGGTCCGGGCTGTAGCGGTAGAGCACGGCGGGCGGGGTCGTGCGGCCATGCGGCCGCTCGTCGCGGAGATAGGCCCAGAGCCTGCCGGTGCTGGTCCGGCCGAGGCCGGGTGCCAGCACCGGCACCGGCGTGTCGTCGGCATGCAGCACCGCGCCTGCCAGGACATACCGGGCCAGCGCATCGAGCAGCGGCCGCAGCAGCGCCGCCGACTGGCCGACCCAGTCGGCCAGGGTCGAGCGCTGCAGCTCGACGCCCGCCCGGGCGTAGATCCCGCTCTGCCGGTACAGCGGCAGGTGGTCGGCGTATTTGGCCACCAGGACATGGGCGAGCAGGCCCGCCGTGGCGCGGCCGCGGTGGATCGGCAAGCTCGGTGCCGGGGCCTGGGTGATTGCCTCGCAGCCGCGGCAGGAAAACTTCGGCCGCACATGGCGGACGACGCGGAACCGGCCTGGCAGGTAGTCCAGCACTTCGGTTACCTCCTCGCCCAGGCGGCGGAGCCCGCCGCCGCAGGCCGCGCAGACCTGCGCCTCGGCGCCGTGCTCGACCACCTCGCGCGGCAGGTGCTCCGGCAGCGGGCGCCGGGCAGGCTTGCGGCGCTCCGGCCGGGCTGCGGTGCCTGCTGGTTCATCGGGCAGGGCCGGAGCGGGCAGCTCCGTCTCCAGCTCCTCGAGCGCCAACTCCAACTGGTCGGCCTCGGCTGCCAGGCGCTCCGAGGAGCGACCGAACTGCATCCGCCGCAGCCGGGCCAGCTGCAGCCGGAGCCGCGCGATCAGCGCATCCCGCTCACCGAGCGCCGCGGCCTGCGCCAGCACGATGGCGCGCAGCGCATCAGGGTCGTCAGGCAGAGCGGCGAGATCGAGGACCACGACGGCATGATCATCGCCGCCATCGCGTCGCACCGAATGAATCCCCTGCGAGCGGGCGCTATCCCGCCATCTCCGGCCGCCAACTGCGGGCGGGCATGCGCCAGTCGATCCCCTCCAGCAACATCGAAAGCTGCGCGGGCGTCAGCGACACCACGCCGTCCTTGGCCTGCGGCCAGACAAAATAGCCGCGCTCCAGCCGCTTGGCGTAGAGCACCAGCCCCTGGCCATCCCACCACAGCGCCTTGACCAGGTCACCGCGGCGGCCGCGGAACACGAACAGCTGCCCGCTGAACGGATCCTGCCCGAGCGCCTCCTGCACCTGCCGCGACAGCCCGTCGAAGCCGCGCCGCATGTCGGTCGCGCCCGCGGCCAGCCAGACCCGCACGCCCGGCGGGGGCCCCGGGATCACCCGCGCAGCGCCGCCAGCACCCGCCGCAGGGCGACGAGGCTGACCGCCTCGCCGACCCGCACCCGGATGCCGTCGGGCAGCTCGATCTCTATCACGGCAGCCTTCCGGGATGGTGGCGGTGTGGGCTCCGGCTCCGGCAGGGGCTCGTCTCGACGATCGGCGGCAGCGACGCAGACCGGCACGAACTCCGGCGTCGGCTCGGCCACCAGCAGGCCGTCCCGGGCCTGCCGCCGCCACTGAAACACCAGGCTGCGGTAGACGCCGTGCCGGGCCGCCACCTCCGCCACTTGCACGCCGGGCGCATCGCATTCGGCCAGAATGCGGAGCTTGTCCGCTACGCTCCAGCGTCGACGCCGCTCCCGCCCGGTAATGATCTCGACCGTCCCGCTGCCCATGACCTTACAGACGACCTTACGCCCGACGTTAAGGCCACCAGCCTCAACGGACGTCAGGGGCCAGGAAAGGCGGGCGAGGCCGGACGTTTACG
>NZ_JBYRFX010000957.1:0-1940 GCF_057815775.1 Inquilinus sp. | reverse complement strand
CGGCTTCGTCAAGGGCGTGGTCGGGCTCGGCCTGCCCACCGTGGCGATGGGGCTGCTGGGCCTGGCGATGGCGCCGGCCCAGGCCGCGGCGTTGCTGGTGGTGCCGTCGCTGGTGACCAACCTCTGGCAGCTGTTCGCCGGGCCGCGCTTCGGCGGTCTGCTGCGCCGGCTGTGGCCGATGATGCTGGCGATCGGCATCGGCACCTGGGCGGGGGCCGGGTTGCTGGCCGGCGACGGGTCGGGCTGGGCGGCCACCGCGCTGGGCGTCGCGCTGGTGCTGTACGCCCTGGTCGGGCTGGCTGGTCCGCGTCTGTCGGTGCCGCGGCGGGTCGAGCCCTGGCTGTCGCCGCTGATCGGCGCCGCCACCGGCCTGGTCACCGCCGCCACCGGGGTCTTCGTTATCCCGGCGGTACCCTATCTGCAGGCGCTGGGGCTGGAGAAGGAGGATCTGATCCAGGCGCTGGGCCTGTCCTTCACCGTCTCGACCATTGCCCTGGCGGCCGGGCTGGCCGGCCATGGCGCCTTTCCGCTGGCCACCGCCGGCGTGTCGCTGCTGGCCCTGGCCCCGGCGCTGGCCGGCATGGCGGTGGGGCAGTGGCTGCGGCTGAAGGTGCGGCCGGAGGTATTCCGGCGCTGGTTCTTCCTCGGGCTGCTGGTCCTGGGCCTCGACCTGGCGCTGCGGCCGCTGCTGTGATTACTCCGGCGCCACGCAGCCCTCGCCGGAATAGGCGTAGCTGCCGACCCGGCCGGCCGGGGTGAAGTAGAAGGTGGTCAGGCAGCGCCGGTCGACCGCATAGGGCGGCACGTACTGGTCGACATAGACCGTGCGCGCTTCGGTGTAGCGGTGCCTGTCGCCGTCGTCGTCGCGATAGGTGCCGCGCACGAAGGCGGTCTGCGGCCGGCTGGTGACATAGCCGCCGCCGGTCTCGACCCAGGACAGGTTGAACTGCGAATAGCGCCGCCCGTCCTCGGTCGTCCCCTCATAGATCGGCGGGCCGTAGCGCACGACCAGCTGGTCCTTCGGCTGGCCGATCAGCTGGTCCAGCCCCTTGCGGAAGCCGGCTTCGGTGGCGCAGGCAGCCAGCAGCAGCGCCCCGGCCAGAAGGGCGGTCAGGCCGCGAAAACGCGTCGTCATTCCAGTCTCGGTGTCGGTCTCTCCCAGTAGGGAGAGCACCATCCGGCCGTGGCGGAATAAAGGCGCTCTACAACGGCAAGTTGTCGTGCTTCTTCCAGGGGTTCTCGAGCTTCTTGTTCGCCAGCATCGCCAGCGCCTTGCAGATCCGCCGCCTCGTGTTGTGCGGCATGATCACGTCGTCGATGTAGCCGCGCGCGGCGGCGACGAAGGGGTTGGCGAATTTCTCGCGGTATTCCTCGGTTCGCGCCGCGATCTTCTCGGCATCGCCGAGATCGGCGCGGAAGATGATCTCGACCGCACCCTTCGGCCCCATCACCGCGATCTCGGCCGTCGGCCAGGCGTAGTTCAGGTCGCCGCGCAGATGCTTGGACGCCATCACGTCATAGGCCCCGCCATAGGCCTTGCGGGTGATCACCGTGACCTTCGGCACCGTCGCCTCGGCATAGGCGAACAGCAGCTTGGCGCCAGGCTTGATGATGCCGCCATATTCCTGGCTGGTGCCCGGCAGGAAGCCCGGCACGTCGACGAAGGTGACGATCGGGATGTTGAAGGCGTCGCAGAAGCGGACGAAGCGCGCCGCCTTGCGGCTGGAATCGATGTCCAGGCAGCCGGCCAGCACCATCGGCTGGTTGGCGACGATGCCGACGGTGCGGCCCTGCAGCCGGGCCAGGCCGATGATGATGTTGCCGGCGAAGGCGGGCTGCAGCTCGAAGAAATCACCCTCGTCCACCACCTTCCCGATCAGCTCCTTCATGTCGTAGGGCTTGTTCGGGTTGGCCGGGATCAGGGTGTCGAGCGACATCTC
>NZ_JBYRFX010000956.1:0-2616 GCF_057815775.1 Inquilinus sp. | reverse complement strand
CAGCCGGTCGAAGGCGGCCGACAACGTGCCGTTGCCGGCGATGGCGGAGGCCAGTTCGTCCTGCATCTGCAGGTTCACATAGTCCTGGAACGGCGCGAACTCGAAGCTCGGGTCGACTTGGTTCTCGGCGACGACGAAGATCTCGTTGACCTTCTGGCCGCCGTAGAACTCGTAGGGATGCCCCATCAGCTCCTTGTCGCCGATCAGGTCCTTCAGCACCGGGAACAGGAACTGCTTGGTGTTCCACAGCCGCGACGCTTCGGGGTCGCTGCCCATGAACTGGGCGAACAGCGCCGCCTCCTTCGGGTGCTGCGACGTGGTGAAGGCCGCGAAGGTCGACCCGCCCCAGTTCGAAGTGATCTTGCCGCCCTTCTCCCATTGCGGCATCGGCGCGGCCCGCCATTTGCCGAAGCTCTTCTTCATCGATTGCTGCATCAGCACCGGGGCCCAGGCGGCGGTGACCCAGGAGGCGTAGGTGCCTTCATCCAGCGCGGCGAACCATTCGGTGGTCCAGTTCGGCTTGACGTCGACCGCCTTGGCGTCGATCAGCTTCTGCCAGTAATCGGCCCATTTCTTGGCGACGCTGTCGTTGATGCCGATCTTGATGCTGGTGCCGTCGAGGTGGAACGGCCGCCAGCCCGCCTGCCACAGCACGGCGCAGACCCAGCCGGCGTCGGAGGCGCCGAAATCGCAGATATAGGTGCCGGGCGCCTTGCTGCTGAGCTTGATCGCCTGTTCGGCGTAATCGTCCCAGGTCTCGGGCACCGACAGGCCGTATTTGTCGAACACGTCGGCCCGGTACAAGAGGCCCATCGGGCCGCTATCCCAAGGCACCGCATAGATCTTGCCGTTGTCGGTGACCGACTTCCAGGTCCAGTCGATGAATTTCGGCCCGACATCGCCGACGCCCTGCGGCGCCAAATCGGCCAGCACGCCGAGCTGCTTGAAGCTGGCGATCGAGTTGAATTCCATCTGCGCCAGGTCAGGCAGGCCGCTGCCCGCCTTGATCGCGTTGCGCAGCTTGACGTAGTGCGGCGGCCCCTGGCCGACATTCTCGAGCTTGACGGTGATGCCGGGGTATTTCTTCTCGAACAGGTCGATCTGCTTCTGCGTGTCGGGCGTCCAGGCCCAGAACAGCAATTCGACCTTGTCCTGCGCCCGGGCCGCCATCGGCAGGCCGGCGATCGCCGGCGCCACCAGCGCACCTGCGGTTCCCTGCAGGAACCTGCGGCGGTCGAGCGTGGGTCCCATGGCAGATCCCGGTTTGGTCCCGGACGGCTCCGACATTTCGTGTCCTCCCTGTGGGGCGCTCGTGCCGATTTCGCAAAGCGAGTCGGACATTAGTTGAAATCATCAGACCAACGGGGCGCCGGCCTGTCAATCCGAGCCGGAGGCCGTTCGCGGCGTTTGTCCCGTATTCCGGACTCGCGGACCACAATCACGGTGGTGGGGGTCCGGGGCCGGGCCTAGTCTCGCCGTGACACCCCGCCCCTTTCGGAAGATCGCCATGGCAAGACAGTGGAATGTCGGCATTCTCGGCTGCGGCAACATCTTCGATGCCTATGCCCGACTGGCGGCGGTCTTCGCCCCGATCAAGCTGGTGGCCTGCGCCGACATCGATCCGCAGGTCGCGGCGGCCAAGGCCGCACGTTACGGCCTGCAGGCGCTGAGCCCGGAGGCGCTGATCGGCCATTCCGGCATCGACGCCATCATCAACCTGACCAACCCGGCCAGCCATGCCGCCACCACCGCGGCGATCCTGCAGGCCGGCAAGCACGCCCACACCGAGAAGCCGCTGGCCCTGACGCTCGAGGATGGCGACAGGCTGGTGGAATTGGCGGAAAGCCGCGGCCTGATGCTGAGTTCGGCCCCCGACACCTTCCTGGGCGGTGCCCAGCAGACCGCCCGCCGCCTGATCGACGAGGGAAGGCTGGGCGTGGTGAAGAGCGGCAGCGCGCATTTCATGAATCACGGCATGGAGCGCTGGCACCCCAACCCCCATCCCTATTACCAGCGCGGCGCCGGGCCGGTGCTGGACATGGGGCCCTATTACATCTCAGCGCTGGTTAACCTGCTGGGCCCCGTCCAGCGTGTCGTCGCCCTGGCCACCACCTTCTTCGACCAGCGGCTGGTGACGGCCGAAGGCCCGAACAAGGGCAGCCGCGTGCCGGTGACCACGCCCACCACCAGCCAGGCGTTGCTGGAGTTCCGCTCCGGCGCCCAGATCCATTTCTCGGTCAGCTACGACAATTGGGGCCACGGCCACCGCAACCCGATCGAGCTGCACGGCACCGAGGGATCGCTGATGGTGCCCGACCCGAATTATTTCGCCGGCACGGCCGAGTTGATCTCGGACAGCGGCGTGCAGCAATTCGGCAGCGAGGCCGCGCCCTTCGGCCAGGACAACTGGATCGAGGTCAGCGGCCGGCGCATCGGCAACTACCGCGGCGTCGGTGTCGCCGACATGCTGGATGCGGCGGAGACCGGTCGCCCGCCCCGCGCCTCCGGCCGCTTCGCCAGGCATGTGCTGGAGGTGCTGCTGGCGATCATCGAGTCCGCCGAGGCCGATGCCGCCAGGCTGATCGCCGCCGATGCGCCGCAGACGTTCTCCCCGAC
>NZ_JBYRFX010000955.1:0-2044 GCF_057815775.1 Inquilinus sp. | reverse complement strand
CGCCGGCGCCCGGTCGTGCACGGCAAGGCCGAGCCGGGCCGCGCACAGGCGCTTGCCGTAGCAGATCAGCGTCTCGATCGACTGCATGACGAAGACGATCGACGGCGCGATCCGGGCATAGGCGGCGGCCGCGGCGTCCTCGTCCCCGGCCTCGTAGAGCCGCAGGATCGCCACCGCATGGTCGACCGCGTCCGGCGCCAGCAGGAAGCCGCTGCAGCCGGCGCGGAGGTTGTCGAGCAGTTCCAGCCCGCCGCGGCCGTTGAACACGCGCAGCCGGCCCTCGGTCACGGCGATCAGCCGTTCGACCTCGATCGCCGAGCCTTCGGCCTTGATCAGCGTCATGTTGGCGTGCCGCTGCATCAGCCGGGCGATGTCGTCGGCGCCCAGGCCCCGGCCGAGATATTGCGGCGCGTTCTGGATCGCCACCGGCAGTGCCGTCGACTCCATCACCCGGCTGAAGAAGTCGAGATATTCGCCGGCGCCATAGCTGCCGGAAGCGGGCGGCTGCAGGATCAGCCAGTTCGCCCCCGCCACCTCGGCGGCGCGGACCATCCCCACCTGTTCCGCCACCGACGACCCGAAGATGGTGAAGCCGACCGGCACCCGGCCGACGACATCCTCCGCCACCCAGTCCATCACCATGCGGCGTTCGTCGACGCCCAGCTTCGCCACCTCGGTGGCAAGGCCCAGCGCCGCGATGCCGGCGACATCGGCCTGCAGGCAGGCTTCCGCCTGCCGGCGCATGGCGGCCCGGTCGAGCCGCTCCTCCGCATCGAAGAAGGCGTAGAGGATGGCGTGGATGCCGGATGTGGTCACGAAGGCCTCCTGGGTCGAGCCGGGAGGACCGTTCTGGAACACCGCACCGCAAGTGGCAACCCGAAGACGGGGCCGGAGCCCCCTGCCCCGTCCCGGGACGCCGTCAATGTTCGAGCGAGATCACCACCGCATCACCGCCCAGGCTGAGCATGAGCCCGGTGCGTTTGGCCATCAGGTGCAGCACGACACCCTTTTCGTTCTTCAGCCAGAGCTGACCACCGCTCTTGTCGCCGAAGGCGTAGCCATAGCGGCCCTGGGCATAGGCCCCGCCGAAGTCTTCGAGCTTCTTGAGGTTGTAGACCTCGCCATTGGCCTCGAGCGTCGAGACGCCGATGCCACCGATGCCGAGACCGCCGACCTTGAATGTATAGCTGCGGCCTTGGAAGTGCAGGCTGCCGCGGCCGGCATCGCCGCTGCCGATGAAGGCGGCCTGGACCTGGTGCATCTCGACCGTGCCGTCCGGCTTCTGGCCGTCGAGCGTCGCCTTCTGGTCGTCGCTGACATTCATGCGCCCACCACACGCCGCGAGCAGCAACAGCGCCCCCGCCAGCAAGGACCGGCGCGCCCAATCGTTGTGTTTCAAAAATCCCTCCCGAGACCGATCGATCAATGCCGCCAGCATTGGGGCCGAACGCAGCCGGACGCAATCGGGAAGACGTGGAAAGCCGCGGGATTCAGTCGTTTGCCGGTGCCGGCACTTCCCCCGCCAGCTCGCGCAGCCGTTCCGCCAGGTCCGCGAGGTTGTCGCGGATCTGGGCGAAGGTGAAGGCGATGGCGAAGGCCTGGCCGAATTCGCGCCCGTCCAGGTCGCCGCCGGCGCCGCGCAGGCCGTCGACGCTGCTCTGCAACGCCGCCACGGCATGGTCCAGCGCGGTGCCGTCACCGGGCACGGCCTTGGCCTCCACCGCTGCCGCCAGCGCCGTCATCCGCTTGGTCGCCGCCGTCACCGCCTGGTCCAGCGTGGACCACAGCGCCGTCTTGAGCGCTGCGGACAGCGGCGAGTCCGAGGCGCGGGCCAGGATGATCTCGCTGTGCCACAGCCGGCGGACCGACCGGACGATCGGCGCCGGGTCGGCCGGGCCGATCAGCGTGCCGACCCGTTCGCGCCGCGCCTCGCCGATCTGGGTGTCCGCCTTGGCCAACGTCTTGCGCAGGCGGAGGTTCAGCGCCGTGGGATCGCCGCCCGCCCCATCCAGCCGCCCGGCCAGCAGGGTCAGCAGGGCGGCGC
>NZ_JBYRFX010000954.1:0-2102 GCF_057815775.1 Inquilinus sp. | reverse complement strand
TTCGTCTCGGCGATCGGCAATTTCGGCGTGCCCGCGCTGCTCGGTATCCCCGGCCGCTACAGCGTGCTGACCACCCTGATCTACCAGCGGCTCAGCGGCTTCGGTCCCTCGGTGCTGGGCGAGGTCGCGGCGCTGGCGCTGGTGCTGGCCATCCTGGCGGCACTCGGCCTCGGGCTGCAGCGCTGGGCGGCGGCGCGGGCGCCGGTGCTGGTGCGCACCGGCCCGACCGGCCCGGTGCTGCCGCTCGGCCGCGCCCGGCCCTGGGTCGAAACGCTGCTGTGGCTAATCCTCGCCGTGCTGTCGCTGGCGCCGCTGCTGGCGCTGCTGGCCTCGGCCCTGGTGCCGGCACTGGGGGTGGACCTGACCTTCGCCACCATCAGCCTCGACCAGTTCTCCTATATCCTGTTCCAGCACGACGCGACGCAGCGTGCCTTCCTGAACAGCGCCATCCTGGCCGGGTCGGCGGCGCTGGCCACCGCGGCGGCCGGGCTGGTGCTGGCCTATTATGCCGAGGCGCGGCGCTGGCGGGCGATGCGCTGGCTCGATGCCGTGGCCGACCTGCCTTATGCGCTGCCCGGGGTGCTGACGGCGATCGCCGTCATCATGCTGCTGCTGCGGCCGCTGCCGCTGATCGGGGTCAGCCTGTACGGCACGCTGGGCATCATCCTGGTCGCCTATCTCGGCCGGTTCCTGGCGCTGGCGCTGCGCCCGATCGCGGCGGCGATCGCCCAGGCCGACCCGGCGCCGGAGGAAGCGGCGCGCCGGGCCGGCGCCGGCGGGCCGCGGCGCCTGGCCGGGATCCTGCTGCCCGCCGTGGCGCCCGCGGTCGCCACCGCCGCCATCCTGGTGTTCCTGACCGCCTTCAACGAGCTGACGGTCTCGGCCCTGCTGTGGTCGCGCGGCAGCGAGACGGTCGGGGTGATGGTGTTCTCGCTGCAGGCCGAAGGCGCGTCGACCGCGGCCTCGGCCGTCGCCGTCCTGACGGTGCTGGTCACGCTCGGCCTCGCCGGCCTGGCCACCCTGTTCGCCCGCCGCCTGCCGAAGGGATCGCTGCCATGGCTGCCGTAGACATCGCTGGCGTCAGCAAGCGCTTCGGGCCCCGGATGGCGGTCGACGGGGTCGATCTCGACGTGGCGCAGGGCGAATTCCTGGCGCTGCTCGGCCCCTCCGGCTGCGGCAAGACCACCTTGCTGCGCCTTCTCGCCGGCTTTGACACGCCCGATGCCGGCGTGATCCGGATCGGCGGCCGCGCCGTGGCCGGGGCCGGGGCGGCGGTGCCGGCCGAAGACCGCGGCATCGGCATGGTGTTCCAGTCCTATGCCCTGTGGCCGCATATGAGCGTGCGGGAGAATGTCGACTACGCCCTGCGCATCCGCCGCCTGGCCGCGGCGGACCGTACCCGGCGCACCGACCAGGCGCTGGCGGCGGTCGGCCTGTCCGACCGGGCGGAGGCGCGGCCCGACACCCTGTCCGGCGGCCAGCGCCAGCGCGTCGCCCTGGCCCGCTGCCTGGCGATGGCGCCGTCGCTGGTGCTGATGGACGAACCGCTGGCCAATCTCGACGTGCATCTGCGCGACGCGCTGCAGGCCGAATTCCGCCGGCTGCACCGCCAGCTCGGCGCCACCGTGATCTACGTCACCCACGACCAGGCCGAGGCGATGGCCCTGGCCGACCGCATCGCGGTGATGGATCATGGCAGGCTGCAGCAGGTGGCGCCGCCAAGGCAGCTCTATGCTGAGCCGGCGACGGCCATGGTGGCGGATTTCGTCGGCCGCGGCATGGTGGTGCCGGTGGCCTGGCGCGGCGGCGCCGGCCCTGGCCTGTGTGCCGTGGATCTGTGGGGCCATGCCGTGCAGCTGCGCAGCGGCCTGGGCGTGCACGCGCCGGCGCAAACGGCCTGCCTGCGGGCGGAAGGCCTGGCGCTGGATCCGGCGGCGGGCATTCCCGCCCGGCTCGACCGTGCCGTGTTCGAAGGCGCCGTCACCATCCTGCATTGCCGGCCGGATGCCGACCCCGACCGGCTGCTGCGCGTCGCCCATCGCGGCCCGCCGCCGGAAGAGGGGGCGGCACTGCGCATCCGGGTCGAGGATGGCTGGCTGATG
>NZ_JBYRFX010000953.1:0-5327 GCF_057815775.1 Inquilinus sp. | reverse complement strand
GGCCTGGTCGGTCATCGTCATCCCGGGATCATATCAGGATCAATACCAGGATAAAGCCGGTCCTGTTTGCCGGTTTGGCGGGCGCTCATCGTCGCGTCGTCCCCACGCAGGAGCACCTCATGTCCATTCCCCAGATCCATGCCGTCGTCATCGGCGGCTCCTCCGGCATCGGCCTCGCCACGGCGCGCCGACTGCACGCCGACGGAATGCGCGTCACCATCGCCGGCCGGGACCCCGACAAGCTGGCCGCCCGTGCCCAGGCGGATGGCGGGCTGGAGACGATCATCCTCGACGCGGCCAATCCCGCAGCGATCGCCCCGGCCTTCGACCGCATCGGCGGCTTCGACCATCTCGTGCTCGCCCTCGGCGGCAGCCAGGGCGTGTTCGGCCCCTTCGCTGAGTTGGACCTCGGCACGCTGCGCCAGGCCTTCGAGGGCAAGTTCTGGGCGCATCTCGCCTGCGTCCAGGCCGCCCTGCCCCGGCTGCGCCGCGACGGCACGCTGACCTTCGTCTCCGCCGCCAGCGCCCATATGTCCACGCCCGGGCTGGCCGGCGCGGCGGCGATCAACGGCGCGATCGAGACCGTCGCCCGCATCCTGGCCGCCGAGCTGAAGCCGTTGCGGGTCAACGCCATTTCACCCGGCTTGATCGACACGCCGTGGTGGGACTTCCTGCCGCAGGACGGGAAGCAGGCGACCTTCGCCGCCTATGCCGAAAAGATCCCTGCCGGCCGCGCCGGACGGGCGGAGGAAGTGGCTGATGCCATCGCTTTCGTCATCGGCAATGGCTACATGACCGGACACACCCTGCTGTGCGATGGCGGCATCAGCCTGGGCGCCTGACCGGAAATCATGTCCCATTCGTAACTTTACCGGGGCCAGGCGCGGCGCAAAGCTCCGCCCGACCTGGTCCCGGACATGTATTCATGGCGCTCGACACCACCCCACGGACGGCCGGCACGGCGCGGCGCTGGCTGAGAGGCGCGGCCGAACTCGCCGGCCTGCTGCTGCTCATCACCGTCGCCAAGGCGGCGATCGCGGAGCCGTTCTATGTGCCCTCCGGCTCGATGGAGCCGACGCTGATGATCGGCGACGAGCTGATCGCGGCGAAATACGCCTATGGCTACGGCACGGCCTCGCTGCCCTTCGGCCTGACCCTGCCGGGGACCGGCCGGGTGCTGGGCAAGGTGCCGGCGCGCGGCGACGTGGTGGTGTTCCGCTGGCCCGGCGACGCGTCGCAGACCTGGGTCAAGCGGGTAATCGGCCTGCCCGGGGACCGGGTCGCGATGCGGTCCGGCCGCCTGTGGATCAATGGCGAAGAGGTGGCGCTGCGGTCGGATGGCGACGGCATGGCCGAGCGCGAGGATGGCAGCCCCCAGCCCGCCGCCCGCTTCGTCGAGACCCTGCCCGGCGGGGTCAGCCACTCGATCTTCAAGCTGGATGCGCATGGACCGCTGGACGACATGGCGGAGGTGACGGTCCCGGCCGGCCACCTGTTCGTCATGGGCGACAACCGCGACAATTCCGCCGACAGCCGCCTGTCGGTCGCAGCCGGCGGGGTCGGCCTGCTGCCGGTCGACAACCTGGTCGGCCAGGCCGATGCGGTGGTGGTGTCCTGGGATCTCGGCCGGCGGTCGCAGCCGGTGTGGACCTGGCCGTCCGGGCTGCGCTTCGACCGGTTCCTGTCGGCCATCGACTGACCGACCGATCGGTGAATTCTGCGGGTTGGGTCCGCCGCAGCGAACCCAACCCTCAAACGATTGTCAGATCGCCGCGGTGACCTGGATCTCGACCCGGTATTCCGGGCCGGCCAGCTTGCTCTCGACCGTGGCGCGGGCCGGGGTGTTGCCCGGCGAAACCCACTTGTCCCAGGCCGCGTTCATCGCCGCGAAGTCGGCGATGTCGGCCAGCCAGATGTTGGCGGTCAGCAGCTTGGTCTTGTCGGTGCCGGCCTCGGCCAGGATGCCGTCGATCGCCGCCAGGATCTGGCGGGTCTGGTCGGTCACGTCGGTCGCCGTGTTGTCGGCGACCTGGCCGGCCAGGAACACCCGGCCGTCATGGATGACGTCGGCGCTCATGCGCGGGCCGACGCCGATGCGCTTGATGGTCATGTCAGTTCTTCCTTCTTCCTCAGGGTTGGTCAGAGACCAAGCGGGCCAGCAGGCGCGCCCGGGTGGGTTCGTCGACGAAGGCGGCCTGCAGCGCGGTGCGGGTGATCTGCCGCAGCGCGGCCTCGTCGAGGCCGAATTGCGCCTCCGCCACCGCATATTCATGGCCGATGGTGGTGGCGAAATAGGGCGGGTCGTCGCTGTTCAGCGTCACCTTCACCCCGGCCGCCATCAACTGGCGCAGGGGGTGGGCGCGATAATCGGGATAGACCTTGGTGGCGATGTTGCTGGTCGGGCAGACCTCCAGCACGATCTGGCGGTCGGCCAGTTCCCGCACCAGGGCGGGGTCCTCGATCGAGCGCACGCCATGGCCGATGCGGCCGACCGGCAGGCGCAGCGCCGCCCAGACGCTGTCCGGCCCCGCCGCCTCGCCGGCATGGACGTTGCAGGCCAGCCCGGCCTCGTCATGGGCGATGCGGTAGGTCTGGGTGAACAGCTGCGGCGGGAAGCCGGCCTCGTCGCCGCCCATGCCGAAGCCGGTGACCAGGGGATGCTGGTGCCGCACCGCGGCGCGCGCCACCTCGACCGCCCGTTCCGCGCCGAGGTGGCGGACGCAGGTGACGATGATGCGGGATTCGATGCCGGTCTCGGCCCGTGCATCCTCGATGCCCTGGACGATGCCGTCGAGATGGCCCTGGTAGGACAGGCCGGCGGCCGCCGCATGGTCGGGCGAGGACATCAGCTCGACATAGATCGCGCCCTCGGCGGCGCAGGCCTTGAGGTATTCGTAGGTGACGTCGCGATAGTCCTGCTCGGTCCGGATCACCGTGCTGGCGGCGTCATAGACCTTCAGGAAGTGCAGGAAATCGGTCCAGGCGAAGTCGCCCGCCGCGTTGAACAGGTCCGCCGGCAGCGCCATGCCGTGCCGGGCCGCCAGGCGGCGGATCAGGTCCGGGCTGGCCGCCCCTTCCAGATGCAGGTGAAGCTCCGCCTTCGGCAGCATCGTCGCTTTCTCCATCATCAGGTCGTCGCCCCGCTGTCGCCCGCCGGATTGACCGCTGCCGCCGGCGGCGACGCCGGGGCGCCGTGCCGGGTCTCGCGGTGCAGGATATACAGGCCGCTGCCGATGACCACCACCGAGCCGACCCAGATCCACAGATCCGGCACGTCGCCCCAGATCAGGAAGCCCAGGCCGACGCCCCAGACCATGCCGGTGTATTCGAACGGCACCACGATCGACGGCGTGGCGACGCGATAGGCCTGCGCCATCATGATCGCGCCGATGCCGCCAAGCAGGCCGAGCACGGCGAGCAGGCCGGCATCCGCCCAGGTGGGCGTCACCCAGATCAAGGGCATCTGCACCGCGGCGACGGCGACGATGACGATGGTGGAATAGAAGATCATCGCGGCGTTGGTCTCGGTCCGGCTGTACAGCCGCATCAGCACCATCGACAAAGCATAAGCGGCTGTGGCCAGCAGCGCGACCGCGCCACCGCCACCGAAGGTGCCGCCGCCGCCCGGCCGCACCATGATCAGCACGCCGATGAAGCCGACCAGCACCGCCAGCCAGCGCCGGGGACCGACCCGTTCGCCCAGCAGCGGCACCGACATCGCGGTGATGAACATCGGCGCGGCGAAGCCGATGGCATAGGCGTCGGCCAGCGGCATCACCGCGAAGGCCCAGAAGAAGCCGAAGGTGCCGATGACGCTGACCGCACCGCGCAGCAGATGGGCCCCGATCTTGCCCGTGCGCAGCGCCTTGATCCCCGGCGGCCGATACAGCATCACCAGGGTCGGGATCAAGCCGATCGAGGCGCGGAAGAACACGATCTGGGCGATCGGGTAATCGGCCGACAGCCATTTGATCATGGCGTCCATGATGCACAGGATGAAGACGCCGCCGGCATAGAGGGCGATGCCCTGCACCGGCGACTGCCGGGCGACCTGCATCGTGGACACGGCCCCCGTCCCCATCGCGTCAGGCGATCCGTTCGGCGACGAGCGGCGGCCGGCTGGACTCGACATCCGCCGGTGCGGTGTCGGCCACGGCCATGGCGGCGCGGATCGCCGCCTCCGCCCGGTCGGCCGCGGCCTGGTCGCGCGCATGCAGCAGCGCCAGCGGCCCCTTCGGCCCCACCGCCTCGCCGATCGCGGCGATCTCGGTCAGGCCGACGGCGTGGTCGACGCCATCCTCCGGCCGGGTGCGCCCGCCGCCGAGCGCGACGATGGCGACGCCGATCGCCCTTGCGTCGACCGCGGCGACGACGCCGGCCCGCTCCGCCACGATCGGCCGGACCACCGGCGCCTTGGGCAGATGGCGGGATGCCCGCTCCAGGATATCCGCCGGGCCACCCAGCGCCGCGACCATGCGGCCGAAGCGTTCGGCGGCGGCGCCGCTGGCCAGGGCATGGTCGACCTTGATCCGCGCCGCAGCGGCATCGGCGGCGAGCCCGCCGATCACCAACAGCTCCGCCGTCAGCTGCGCCGTCACCTCCCACCGCCGTTCGTCGCGCGGCCCGCCGGTCAGCAAATCGACCGCTTCCTGCACCTCGACCGCATTGCCGGCGGTGCGGCCCAGCGGCTGGTTCATGTCGGTCAGCAGCGCCGTGGTCTTCAGGCCGCCGCCATTGGCGACGTCGACGATCGACCGGGCCAAAGCGCGCGCATCGCCGATATCGCTCATGAAGGCGCCGGTGCCGAACTTGACGTCCATCACGAGACCGCCGAGGCCTGCCGCCATCTTCTTCGACAGGATCGAGGCGGTGATCAGGTCGATCGATTCGACCGTGCCGGTGACGTCGCGGATGGCATAGATCCGGCGGTCGGCCGGGGCGATGTCACGAGTGGCGCCGACCACGGCACAGCCGGCCGACCGCACCACCCGCTCCAGCAGGTCGGTCTAGGGCTGGCTGACATAGCCCGGGATCGAATCCATCTTGTCGAGCGTGCCGCCGGTGTGGCCCAGGCCGGGGCCGGTGTTCATGGGCACGAAGCCGCCGCAGGCGGCGACGATCGGGGCCAGGATCAGGCTGGTCTTGTCGCCGATGCCGCCGGTCGAATGCTTGTCGAGCACCGGGCCTTCGAGCCCGGTCCAGTCGAGCACTGCGCCCGAGTCGCGCATCGTCTCGGTCAGCGCGACCCGTTCGGGCATTTCCATGCCGCGGAAGAAGATCGCCATCGCAAGCGCCGCGATCTGGCCTTCAGTCACCGAGCCGTGGGT
>NZ_JBYRFX010000952.1:0-12457 GCF_057815775.1 Inquilinus sp. | reverse complement strand
TCGAGCACCATCTCGCGCCGCGCCGGCCCGAGCTGGTCGAACGCCTCCATCGGATGGCTGTAGGGTTCGTGCAGCAGGTCGAGACGGTTCAGCAGCAGGGCGACGGCACAGGCCTCCTCGACCGCCAGGGACGCGATCCGGTCCGGATCCGCCGCCACCGTCTGCACCAGCTTGGCGAGCCGGGCCATGTCCTGGTCGCTGTAATCCGCCATCGCTCTCTCCATCAGGCCCGCCTGGCGACCATTCTTGCCTCACCTTCCGGGCGAACGACAAGCATCGGGGAACACCGATGCGCCTTCATCCCTTATCGAGGGATGGCCCACACCGCACTGCCCCAGCCCCGCCGCCCGTCCTGATGCCCGAGATCTACATCATCGCGCTGGCGGGACTCGGCCTGCTGGTGCTGCTGGTCGCGTGGCTGCCGATGGTGCTGCGCCGGGTGCCGCTGTCGCTGCCGATCTTCTGCGTCCTGGCCGGCTATCTCGCCTTCAGCCTGCCCGGTGCGGGGCAGGCCCCGTTCCCGATGTGGTTCCCGATGGCGACCGAGCGGCTGACGGAGCTCGTCGTCCTCGTCGCGCTGATGGGCGCCGGGCTGAAGCTGGACCGCCCCTTCGGCTGGCGTGGCTGGCGCCAGGTGTGGCGCCTGCTGGGCATCGCCATGCCGCTCACCATCCTGGCCACCGCGCTGCTGGGCTGGTGGTGGCTCGGCCTCGGGCCGGCTGCCGCCCTGCTGCTGGGCGCCGCCCTGGCGCCGACCGACCCGGTGCTGGCCGCGGACGTCCAGGTCGGCCCGCCGCGCACCGGCGAGGAGGACGAGGTGCGCTTCGGCCTGACCGCCGAGGCCGGGCTGAATGACGGGCTGGCCTTCCCCTTCGTCAACCTCGCCATCGTCACAGCCGCGCTGACCGCCGGGACGGCCGGCGTCCCCTGGACGACCGGATTGGCCAGTTGGCTTCTGGTCGATGTCGCCTGGAAGCTCGCCGCCGGCATCGGCATCGGCTGGCTGGCCGGCCGCGTGCTGGGCTGGGCCACCTTCCGCGCCCATGCCCGGACCCGGCTGGCGCACACCGGCGACGGCTTCGTCGCCCTCGGCATCACCCTGCTGGTCTATGGCGTGACCGAGGCGGCGCATGGCTACGGCTTCGTCGCGGTGTTCGTCGCGGCGCTGGTGCTGCGCGCGGCGGAGCGCGGCCACGATTATCACGACACCATGCATGGCTTCATCGAGCAGGCCGAACGGCTGCTGATGATGCTGACCCTGGTGCTGTTCGGCGGCGTCATCGCCCAGGGCCTGTTCGCGGCGCTCGACTGGGCCGAGGTGGCGGTGGCCGTCGCCATCGTCTTCGTGGTCCGCCCGGTGCTGGGCTGGATCAGCCTGGCCGGCCTGCCCTGGCCGCGGCGCGAACGTGCCCTGGTCGCCTTCCTCGGCGTCCGCGGCATCGGCTCGTTCTATTACATCGCCTACGCCCTGAACCACGCGCATTTCGCCGAAGGCGCGCAGCTGTGGTCGGTGGTCGGCTTCGTCGTGCTGTTGTCGGTGGTGGTGCACGGCGTGACCGTGACGCCGCTGATGCAAGGCGTCGAAGTCCGGGACGGGCCCCGGCCCGATCATTAGCGGCGGCGCACGGCCCGCCGGACGGCAAGGCCCCCGACCAGGCCCCATCCCAGCAGGACGAGGACCATCAGCGGGGCCGTCAGGATGAACAGCCAGCCCATCATGCCCATGCTGTAGAGCAGCGCACCGAGATCCCGGCCGGCGAACAGGCAGGGATGGATGCTTCCTTCATCCACCGTGCAGCCGAGGACATTGGCCACCAGGGCGGCGGCCAGGACCGACAGCAGCGGCACGAGTTCCAGCACGGTGAAGATCACCAGCAGCCAGAACAGAATGCGGCGCAGCACCGGCTTGCGCGGCTCAGGCGGCATCCGCGATCACACCGCAGGAACGCGGCGGCCATCGGCCGACGCCAGTCGGCGCGCCAGCGCCATGGCGATCTCATGCGACAGCAGCGGCTGCCGCACCACCTCGGAGATGCCGGCACCGAGCAGCTGCTGGGCGCTGAATTCATCCACCGACGGCGTCGCCAGCAGGATCGGCAGGGCCGGCGCGGCGCGGTGCAGCTCCGCCGCCAGGCCGAGCGTCGCCTCGGCCGTGTCCCGCGCATTGACCAGCACCGCATCGAAGCGGTCGGGCGCGGCCCGGCAGGCGGCCAGCATGCCGGCCGGCTCAGCAAAGCCCACCGGCTCATAACCCAGCGCGGCCACCATCTCCTCGTCCCGCATCAGCCGGTCGCGGTTGTCGCTGATCAGCAGCACCGTCTGGCCCTGCCCGCGCGGGATCGGGCCGGGCCCGGCAGCATGGCCGAATTCGGCGGCGGAGACGCAGGGCAGCCAGACTTCGAACCGGCTGCCGACCCCGAGCTGGCTCTGCACGATCACCGTGCCTTCGTGCTCGCGGACGATTTCCTGGACCGTGGCGAGGCCCAGCCCGTTGCCGGCCAGCCGGGTGGTGAAGAATGGCTCGAAGATCCGGTCGAGCGTCGTCGAATCCATGCCGCGCCCGTGATCGGCCACGGTCACCACGGCGTAATGACCGGGCAGCAGCTCGCGATGCGGCTGCGCCTGATCCGCCGTGATGTCGCACATCTCGGTCTGCACCTCGATGGTGCCGACACCATCCATCGCCTGCCCGGCATTGTTGCAGAGATTGAGGATGACCTGCTGCAGCTGGGCGGGTTCGCCCAGCACGACCGCCGTCTCCGGCACGCCGCCGACCACCAGCTCGATTCCCGGCGGCAGCGAGGCGCGCAGCAGCGATTCCGCCTCGGCGAGCAATTCCCCGACGCCGATCCGGACCCGGCGCGGATCCCGCCGCCGACCGAAGGCGAGGATCTGTTCGATCAGGTCCCGCGCCCGCTCTCCCGCCCGCCGGATCTCCTTGAGGTTGCGGGCCGGCCGGCTGTCGGCGGCGACCTGGGCCTCCGCCATCTCGGTGTAGCCGAGGATCGCGCCGACGATGTTGTTGAAGTTGTGGGCGATGCCGCTGGCCAGCGCCCCCACCGTTTCCATGTGCCGCGCTTGCTGCAGCCGGGTTTCCAGGCGCGTCCGCTCCTGCTCCATCAGGTCGCGGCCGACCGCGTTGGCGAGGGCGTCGAGGGCCATCCGCAGCAGCCCGAATTCATGGCCCCGCATGCTGACGAAGGGACGGACCACGTCGAAGCCCAGCACGCCGATCACATCGGGCCCGTGGCTGCGCGAGATGCAGGCCCAGGCGCTGAGATCGGCGGCGACCAGCGCATCCTTGCTGGGCCCTGGCGGCAGGTGGCCCACATGCCGGATGTGGACCACGCCATCCTCGCTCGCATCGAACCGGGCGGCCAGGTCCAGCGCGTGGTCGGGCCAGCCCAGGGGATAGCTGATGCCGCCGCGGCTCCACAGATGCCGTTCGGTCGGCAGGCCACCCCAGACGAAATAGGCCCGGTCCGCCCCGACACGCTGCGCCAGCTCCGCCAGCGCCTGCCGGACCTGGCCGTCGACCTGCTGCGGCCGCGCGCTGATGAAGCGTGTCGAGATGCCGGCGACGAAATGTTCGAAGGCGGCGCGATCCTGCAGGGCCAGCGCCCGCGCCCGCAGCTGCAGCCCGAGATGGATCAGGAGGATGAGCAGCAGCAGCGACACGCCGTACAGCACGAAGCGGTATTCCCGCGCTTCCGACCGGGATGCGATCTGGCTCTGCAGCACGATGGCGCGGAACGCCGCCTGGTCCCGCACGGTCGGCAGGTCGAAGATCGCCTTCAGCAGCCCGTCGGTCGCCGGCAGCAGATCGTGCAGGACCTGGCCATGCACCAGCAGCCCACGGACGGCATCGGCATCGAGGTCGTCGAACGAGGCCGCCAGCTCGGTCAACGCATCCAGCCGGTTCTGCACCTCGCCTGCGATCTGCGGCGAGGTGTCGAACGAAAGATGCAGCACCGCCGCGGACAGACCGCTGACCGCGGCGCTGAGCGCTGCCGTCCGTTCCGCCGCCCCGAGCCGGGAGCTGAACCGGCCGAAATAGGCGAGCGAGTTCTGCAGCAGGGCGTTGTTGCTCTTGAACAGCTCGATCAGCTGTTCCTGCTCGCCGACCGTGGCGGCAAGCCGGTCGAGCGCCACCGCCATGTCGGCGTCCACGGCAGCCGCCTCGCGCAGCTCCACCAGGTCGGCGTTGAGACCGGCCAGCTCGCGCACCACCGGGTCGTAGTTGTGCAGCAGCCCGGCCCGGGCGGCCAGCACGTCGCGGCCGAGGGCGCTGTCCGTCATCACGAAGCTGTCGAGCGTCGCCAGCGCTCGGTCGAACAGCTCGGCGCCGGGGTTGATGCCGCGCACCAGCAGCCAGGTCAGGAGCAGCAGCAGGAGCGCCAGGGGTGCGGCCACCAGGGCCGGCTTCAGCTTCATGGTGCGGCACCCGCCACTGGGCGCCCCCGGTAGGTCCCCGTCAGCGACCGGAGGAAGGCCACGATCGCGGACACCTGGTGATCCGTCAGGGTCTGGTCCAGCTGCGCACGGCCCATCTGGGTAACCGCATCCTCGAGCGTGGGCGCGCTGCCGTCGTGAAAATAGGGCGGCGTCGTCGCGATGTTGCGCAGGCTGGGGACCCGCAGGATCCGCGGCCTCGGCGATGCGAGCGGATGAAAGATGCCATGCCGTTCGAACAGATTGCCGCCGACATTGACACCCTGGTGGCAGGAGATGCAGCCGAGCGACTTGAACAGCTGGTAGCCGCTCTGCTCCTGGATCGAAAGCGCATCGGCATCCCCCCGGAGCCAGCGGTCGAACCGGCTGTCCGGCGTCACCAGCGTCCGCTCATAGGCGGCGATCGCGTCGATCAGGCTCTCCCATTGCGGCTCGTCGCCATAGACCTGGCGGAACCTTCCGACCATGGCCGGGTCGGCGCGCAGCCTCGTCAGCACCTCCGGAATGCTCGCCCCCATGATCTGTGGGTTCTGCATCGTGGTGTCGGCCTGCTCCTGCAGCGTCCGGGCCCCACCCTCCCAGTTCAGCCGGAAACTCAGCGTGGCATTGAAGACCGTGCTGGAGTTGAACGGGACGTCGGTCCCGTCTGGCGCCTTGTCGAACCGGGTGTCGCTGGCGCCATTGGTGTCCGGATCATGGCAGGAGGCGCAGGACCGCAGCCCGTTGCCGGACAGGCGGACGTCCCGGAACAGGCTTTCGCCCAGGGCCAGCTTCTGCGGATCGATCTCCGGCGCCGGGGGAATCGGCGAGATCGGCTCCTGGTTCGCGACCAGGGCCTTTTCGGCGGCCGGCGGCCCGGGGGCCTGCGCCGGCGCCCCGCTGATCAGCAGCACCACAGCCAGGAAGATCCACGCCCAGCGACGGTGGCAGGCGTCGGGTGACGCGGCGGGGGATGAAGCGGCGGGAACAGCCACGGGTCAGGTCCTTGCGAAGGGCGTCAGTGTCGGAACACCGGCATTCGCCCGCGCCATCCCCGACGGCAGCCGGAGCGGGCCGGTGCCGATGATCCCGCCACGCAGAGCGGCGGTCGTCAATGATCGCGATGAAGGAGCCGGCGGGCGGTGATACGGCCCGTCACCGGCCGGCGATGGAAGGCGAGCGCGCAAAATGGCGGCCGGGCGTCCCGCAGCCTTACCGTTCGCCGCCCACCGTGCGGCCGCGATGGCGGACCGCTGCGGGATGGCGGTGGCCACCGGTGCCGGCATCATAGGCCCTCGACACCACCTCGCCGGCACCGCTGGGCACATCATCCGCAGTCCGGGTCCGCCAGGTGGCGGGGGTGTCGGCCTGGAGTGCGGCCGGCGCCTGCGCGCTCAGCGCCCCGCCCAGGACCACGGCCAGCATCGCCAGGGCCACGAACACGACGAACCGGGTCGATATCAGCAGCTTCATCGTCCCTTCCCCCCAGCCCCGCAGGGGAGAGCGGCGTCAACGGACAGCCCCTCACATCGCATGGTTCTCTCCCAACAGGGTGTCGGGAGGCATCCTGCAGGACGCGTGTTACCGCATCCGCTCCGGCGATCGAGAATGCGGTTACGGCTGTAATGCAGCCGATCCCCTGCCGAACCGGACACGGGCGACCGGGCCGGCGCGACCACGGCCGGGATAGTCGGTGCCCCCCGGCGCCGTGACGGCCGCCGACCTTCAAGGGTGGTCGGCGGCCGGTCGATGCCGAAAGGATGGGCATGCTGCTTTACCAAAAGCCCTGCACAGGCGGCGAGCGGCCCGGGTCAGAGCTGTTCGACGGTGAGGGCGAAGAGATAGCCGACACCACGTTCGGTCTGGATCACACGCGGCGCGCTGGGATCGGTTTCCAGCTTGCGCCGCAGCCGCAGGACCTGGACGTCGATCGTGCGGTCGAACACGTCTTCGTGCACGCGGGTCGCCTGCAGCAGGTGTTCGCGCGACAAGGGACGCTGCGGCGCGTCGAGAAAGGCGACCAGCAGGGCGTATTCGCCCTTCGTCAGGGTCACCGGCGCGCCTGCCGGGTCGGTCAGGCGGCGCGTGCGCCGGTCCAGCAGCCAGCCGCCGAACCGGTAGCGGCCCCGTTCCGGATCCCGCTGCGGGGCCGCACGGCCCGCCTCGCGCCGGCGCAGCACCGCACGGATGCGGGCCAGCAACTCGCGCAGGCCGAACGGCTTGGTCACGTAATCGTCGGCGCCCAGCTCCAGCCCGACGACGCGATCGATCTCGTCCCGCCGGTGGCCAGTGGTGATGATGACCGGCACGTCGGATTGCGACCGGATCGACCGCAGCAGATCGAACCCGTCCGCCTGCCCGAGATGCAGGTCCAGGATCACCAGGTCCGGCTCGCTTTCGGCGAAGTCGCGGAGGATGTCCTGCGGTCCGGAGGCCGCAACGCCCCGGATACCGTGTTCATCGAGGTAGTTGACGATCATGTCCAGCATGGCGGGGTCGTCGTCGACGACCAGCACCCGCACCGGCTGGCTGCTTTCGTTGTTCGTGTTCATTCGTGTCTCGACACCCATGCTCACCCGTGCTTCGACGCTTATCATTGAAACATGCTCCAAATTCAGAAGACTCGGGTCGCCCGAGCCTCGAAGTCAGCATCGTGGGCCCTGCATGATTCCGGCTTCGTTGTCCGGATTCCTCCGTTAGAGGGAAACACTGTTATCATACAACAACAGTTACCTAGGTCACACACTCGTAAAATTTCGCCCCGGGGCCGCTGCTCCTACCTCCCGTCGTCCCGATAGACGATGAGACAAGAGGCAGCAGGCGACAGATATGAAAGAGACCTCTTCTCTTCAATCTCCGACACCAGGTTCGTTTCCGCACTCCCGATGGTTACCATCGATCCTGCCCCGAAACGACCGATAACAACGACTTTGGGGCCGGCTGCCCGGATTTCGGCCCGAAATCCGGCTTTTTATGCAATTACCAGCATAGATAGCATCACAATTTTAAATTGCGCGCAACCTATATTGTTCGTTTTCGAAACCAATTTGTAACACTCGTCGGATGGACATGCGCAAACATGGCTCACCTGAGCATTCGGTGGAGCCCAGTAACTCCGATCGAATTGCGCGTCAGCGCCGGTTGATGTGGCGGTCGATCAGCGCTCGCAGCGCCGCGGCGTCGCGATCGCGGATGGCATCGACCATCCCATGGTGTTCCTGGGCGCTCTGGCGCACCCCCGCCAGCGTGTACCAGCGGCCCGTCGTGCCGTCCTGCCCGCGCTCCCGCATCTCGCGGATCAGCTCCGCCAGCACCGGGTTGCCGGCGATCTCGTAGAGTCGGCGATGGAAGGCGAAGTTCAGCTCGGTCCGCGTCGGCGGGTCGCCGGTCTCGATCGCCTGTTCGAACCGGGTGGCGAGATCGGCGAGATCGGCGAGGTCGGCAGCCGTCGCCCGCTCCACCACCGGCGCGGCCGCCCCGGCCTCGAGGATCGTCCGCACCGCCTTCATGTGCAGCAGCTCCTCCGGGTCCGGCGCCGCCACCCGGAAGCCGCTGTTGACCTTGTGCTCGACCAGATGGCGGTTCTTCAGCTCGACCAGCGCCTGCCGCACCTCGAAACGGTTGGCCGCGTAGCGGTCCTGCAGGTCGATCTGCTTGAGCCATTCCCCGGCCCGGTAGGTGCCATAGAGGATGTCGTCCCGGATGGCGCCGACCAGCGCCTCGACCCGCCCCTGATCCGTGTCCTGCCGCTTCATGCCACCGTGGTCTCGACCGTCCTGGCCGGCCGCGCCGCGCGGCCCCGTCCCGTCCTTCTAGCATGCCGGGTTGCGGGATGCGATTTTCACGACTATCGTCACGTACAAATTGGCGCCAATTTTGGAGCAGGCCAGGATGGCGGATGGTGGGGCGGCTGCGATCGCAGCACGGGCAAGGGTCGAAGGCATGGCAGGTGGGCCGGCGCCGGTCCGTGCCACCGGCGCCAGCACGGTGCTGGCCTGCCGGGCAGATCCGCGCTTTTCCTATTGCCTCTACATCCCACCTTCACTGCGTGAAGCAGCGCCGGCCCGGGTGCCGCTGGTGGTCGCGGTCCATGGCAGCCTGCGGACCATGGAGACCTGCCGCGACGCCTTCGCCGAATTCGCCCGCTGGCACGGCGCCGTCGTCCTGGCGCCGTTGTTCCCTGCCGATATCCGGGGCGACGGCAACGAGGACGGCTACAAATACATGGTCGAAGGCGACATCCGGTACGACCGGCTGCTGCTGGCCATGGTGGCGGAGGCCGAGGCGCGCACCGGGCTGGGCTTCGACCGGTTCTGCCTGTTCGGCTTTTCCGGCGGCGCCCATTTCGCCCACCGCTTCCTGTACCTGCATCCGGAGCGGCTGCGCGCCGTGTCGATCGGCGCCCCCGGCTCGGTCACCCTGATCGATCCCAAGCGGGGCTGGTGGGTCGGCACCAGCGACATGGAACGGATCTTCGGCCACGCCCCCGACCTCGACCTGATCCGGCGGGTGCCGGTGCATCTGGCGATCGGCGACAGCGACCTGGAGACAGCGTCGATCACCCACCGGCCGGGCAGCCGGCACTGGATGGCGGACGCCAACCGCGCCGGGGCGAACCGGATCGCCCGGCTGACCAGCCTGCGCCGCAACCTGCAGGCGCATGGCCTGGCGGTGCGGCACGACATCATCCCCGGCGCCGCCCATGATTTCGCGGCCGTGACGGAGCGCGCCAAGGGCTTCTTCCACGACGTGCTCGGCCCCGGCCAGGCCCGCGCCTTCGGCCCATGACAGCAAAACAATGAAGCGACAGGGGGCAGTATGAACCGGCTCATGCTTCTGGCCGCCGCGGCGGCGCTGGCGGCCCTGCCCGCCGCGGCGGCCGAGACGCCGCAGCGCGGCGGCACCATCAGCACGATGCTGTCGGCCGACAGCCGCAGCACCAACCCCGGCGTCGACCGTGACGGCGCGACCGACATCGTGCACCAGCACATCGTCGAGGGGCTGGTCGGGTTCCGCGAGGATCTCGAGATCGGGCCGATGCTGGCCGAGAATTGGGATGTCTCCGCCGACGGCAAGACCTACACCTTCCACCTGCGCCACGGCGTCAAGTTCCAGAACGGCGCGACCATGACCTCGGCCGAGGTGAAATGGTCCTGGGACCGGCTGATGAACCCGGCCACCCAGTGGCGCTGCCGCGACGTCTACACCGGCGACGGCGATTTGAAAGTCGACAGCGTCACCGCCCCCGACCCCGACACCATCGTCTATGTGCTGGACCGGCCGAGCGCCGGCTTCCTGTACAACCTGGCGCGGATGGATTGCGGCGGCACCCCGGTCTTGCACCCGTCCTCGGTCAAGCCCGACGGCAGCTGGGACAAGCCGGTCGGCACCGGCCCCTTCATCCTGTCGGACTGGCGGCCCGGCCAATACATCGAGCTGACCCGGTTCGACGGTTACACCCCGCGCGACGACGCCATGAGCGGCTATGTCGGCCGCAAGGAGGTGTTCGTCGACAAGGTCCGCTTCAACATCATGCCGGACCCGGCGGCAATGCTGACGGCGCTGCAGGCCGGCGCCCTGGACGTCGCCCCGCTGGAATCGCAGGACCGGATGCAGCTGGAGGGCAATGCGGCCTTCCAGATCCAGTCCAGCGTCACCCCGGGCTGGGAAGCGCTGATCCTGCATTCGGAAGACCCGATCCTGCAGGACAAGCGGGTGCGCCAGGCCATCGTGATGGCACTGGACCGGCCGACCATCGCCAACGCCGTGAGCTTCGGCGGCTCGGCCTTCTCGGCCACGCCGGTGCCGGCCTTCAGCCCCTATCATTCCCAGGCCCAGACCGACGCCCTGCCCTTCGATCCGGACCGGGCCAAGGCGCTGCTGGCCGAAGCCGGCTATGCCGGCCAGCGCATCGTGCTGACCGCGAACAAGCGCTACAGCGAGATGTATGACTGCGCGGTGCTGGCCCAGGACATGCTGCGCAGCGTCGGGCTGAACGTCGAGCTGGAGGTACTGGAATGGACCGCCCAGCTTGACGCCTACCAGACCGGCAAGTTCACGCTGCAGTCCTTCTCCTACTCGCCGCGACTCGACCCGCTGGGCCAGTGGGAACGGATCATCGGCCCGCAGCCGCGCAAGATCTGGAAGGACCCGCGCGCCATCGCCCTGCTGGCCCAAGCCAACGCGGCCACCGACCAGGCCGGGATGCAGTCGGTGCTGGACCAGATCGGCCGGCTGTTCACCGAGGAGGCGCCGGCCGCCAGCCTGTACCTGCACAATTCCGACTACGCGGTGACCCAGCGGATCGGCGGCTTCACGGTGTGGCCGGCCGACGCCCCGCGCTTCTGGAATGTGTGGGTCCGGAAGTGACGGCCTGAAGCGCCGCCTGATACAGCGCGAGTGGCTCGGGCGCCGAAACCGTCACGCCTTATCCCAGGGGGCCGGGGTCCGCATCGTCCGGCACAGTCGCTCATTGGGTTGGGACGGCCGGTCCAACCGGGCAAGGACGGCGGCATAGGCTTCCGGGCTGGCCGTGCTGATGGCCTTACCCAGCAGCACCTCTTCAGCGGCGGCGCGCGACCTAGACATGGCTCACCTCCTGCGGTTCAAGCACCTTGGCATGTCTCACTCTACCCCACCGCGCGGCGCGATTCCTCGACCACGACACGGCCGGGCTTGCCCAGCGCCTTGGCCACGGCGTCGAGACGGCGGTCGACGGCCAGGCCGGTCAGCGCCTCCTCATCCGCCGGCAGGGTGAGCACCACCGCGTCGCCCGAGACGGCAAGGCTGGTGCGCTCCAGCAGCGAGGTGGCGCCGCCGGTCAGGGTATGGGCCAGGCGCAGGGCCTGGCCGAGCAGTTGCACCCGGCTCCGCATCGCCTCGGTCAGCAGTTCCAGCACCGACGCGGTCAGGCCATCGCCCAAGGAGCCGCCGTAGCGGACGTAGACCGCCGCCGCCAGGAACACGCGCTCGGCATGGTCCATCCCGGCCACCGGCATGCGCAGCACCCGCAGCCAGGCATGTTCGGCGCGATAATCCGGATGTTCGAACCAGCCGATATCGGACAACAGGCTGGCGGCCTGGCGCAGCCGAGCCTCGTCCCCGGTCTCATCCGGGAACACCGATCGCGTCCATTCCGCCACCACCTCGGCATGGCCGAAGCGGTCGAGCCGGTGGGCGATCTCGGCGGCGGCGAAGATCAGCGGGTCGCGCGCCTGGTCTTCCGGCGACAGCAGGTCGAACAGGTGACCTTCGCGCAGCCCGAGGGCCGAGAACACCACCCGCGCCGGATTCAGCGTCTTCAGCACGCCTTCCAGCACCAGCGCCGCCATCGGCAGCATCTCGACCCGGCGGCGGGAGATCGAGGAGCCGGACAGCGCCCCCTTGCTCTGCTTCGCCACCAGGCCGACGAACTCGGCCAGCGACCCGGTCGGCACCGTGTATTGGTGGATGATGTGCAGCGGGTGGTTCTCGCGCTCCATATACAGCTTGGCGATGGCGCGCCAGGCGCCGCCGACCGGATAGAAGCTGCGGCCGGCATAGCGCGGCAGCCAGTCCTGCTGCACCAGCGTGTCGAGCACCACGCTGCGCGCTTCCTTGCGCGCGCCGGTCTCGTCCATCAGCCGGAACGGGCCGAGCGGCAGCGTCACCTGTTCGCGGATGGTACCGCGGTCGAGCCCGACCAGTTCGAGCGAGCCGCCGCCGAGATCGCCCATCACGCCATCGACATCGCGGATGCCGGAGAGGACGCCGAGCGCGGACAGCCGCGCCTCCTCCACCCCGCTGATGATGGTGATCGGCAGGCCGCAGCGCCGCTCGACCTCGGCGACGAAATCGGCACCGTCTTCGGCGTCGCGCACCGCCGCGGTGGCCAGCACGTCGACCCGGTCGACGCCCATGCCTTCCAGCAGCCGGGTGAAGCGGGCCAGGTTGTCGACCGCCTGGACCACCCCGTCGGGCGCCAGCCGGCCGGCCTGGCCCAGGCCGCGCCCGAGGCCGCACATCACCTTCTCATTGAAGATCGGCA
>NZ_JBYRFX010000951.1:0-5702 GCF_057815775.1 Inquilinus sp. | reverse complement strand
CCTCCTGCTCGGCTTCGTAATCGAAGCGCGGCGCGGCCTCGCCTTCGGCGACCTCGCCGTGCCCTCCGGCCTGACCTTCCATCCGGTGCCCGAAGCCTGCGCCGCGACCGAGGTGTGCGCAGTGCGCGGCCGGCTCCTGCGCGGCGAGGTGCATGACGAGAACGCCTGGTCGCTGGGCGGCGCCGCCGGCCATGCCGGGCTGTTCGGCACCGCGCGCGGCGTGCTGGACTTCGCGCTCGAGTTGCTGCGCGGCCGGCTGTTGAGCCCGGCGGCGATGGTGGAGCTGTGTGCCCCCCAGGCCCCCGGCCGGGCGCTGGGATGGGAGCGGCGCCACCCCGGCTGGAAGGGCGGCAGCCTGTGCTCGCCGCGCACCATCGGCCATCTCGGCTTCACCGGCACCGGCCTGTGGATCGACCTCGACCGCGGCATCGCCTGGACCCTGCTGACCAACCGGGTGCATCCCAGCCGCGAGGTCGAGACCGGTATCCAGGACCTGCGTCTGGCGGTCGGCAACCGCATCGCCGCGCGCTGGCGCGACTGGGCCTGACCGTCACCGTTCCAAGCTGGCGCCGACCCTGCTTTTTCCGATAAGGAGGGTTGATTGTCCTGATCCAGCGGATCGATTGGAACTCCGTCCGGCCAGGGCCATTGTATAACCCGTGACATCGGCCCGAGGGGCGGGCCCGAACGCTTCCGAGAAGCAGGAGAAGGGTGATGAGCAAGGCCTCCAATACACCGGTCGTGGACGCGCTGAAGCAGGTGCTGGCCGATACCTACGCCCTCCAGATCAAGACCCAGAACTACCACTGGAACGTGGAAGGCCCGCAGTTCCACTCGCTGCATCTGCTGTTCGAGGAGCAGTACAAGGCGCTGTTCGAGGCGGTGGACGAGGTGGCGGAGCGGATCCGCGCGTTGGGCGAACATGCGCCGGGCAGCTTCGAGGAGTTCTCGAAGACCACCAAGGTGTCGTCGCCGAAGGACGGCCTTGAGGCGCTGGCCATGGTCAAGGATCTGGTGAAGAGCCATGAGCTGCTGTCCGACCAGGCCAAGGCGGCGCTGGCGGTGGGCGAGAAGGCCGGCGACGATTCGACCGTCGACCTGCTGACCCAGCGGATCACCTATCACGACAAGACCGCCTGGATGCTGCGCGCCACCGCGGCCTGACCAAGGCGATCACCGCCGGCTCGGCCGGCGGAGGCATGACAAAAGGCCCGGACCTGTTCCGGGCCTTTTTCGTTGCCGTTACGGTGCGATCGGCGCCTGCCTCAGATCCAAACCCTTCGCCGCCGTGGCCTTCTCCACCGCATCCGAGACCGCCTTGGTGGCCGCGGCATTCGCCTCGAAAGTCGCGCTGTAGAGGCCGCGGATCAGCATGGTCTGCAGGTGCAGGGTATAGCCGAGGTCCTGGCGGCCCTGCGGCGTCAGCTTGGCCACGGCAGGGTCGCAGCACAGCTCGGCCCGCAGCTTCGCCGCCAGCGGCCCGAGCCGGGCCGTCGCGGCCTTGACCACCGGGGCGGCGCGGTCGGAGGTCCATTCCGGCAGCTCGAAGACCTCGAGGGTGTCGGCCTGCCGGACGTTGTTGGCCACCTCCCACAGGCTCTGCCAATAGATGGCGGCGGAATCGGCAAGGTCGCCGGCCTGCAGGCCGAGGGCCGCCATCGGCGCGGCATCCGTGTCGACGATGTCGTGGAATTTCGCACCCTGGTAGGTGCTATCGACGGCGTCGGCCGCGGCACGGTCCTTCAGGCCGATCAGCGCCACCAGATGCTGCCAGGCGCCGCGGCTCGCATCGGCGTCATGATCGAAGGCCAGGCTGGCGTCCGTGGCCGGCGATCTGGCCGGGCATGCGTCGGCCTTCAAAGCCGCCGCGCCGGCCAGGGTGCCCTCCGCCGCATCCATCACGGCGTCGATCGTCGCGGCCCGGGCCGGAGCGAAGGGCAGCGCGAGCAGGACAAAGCCGAGGGCAAGGGGGTGCAGGAGAGCCATGAGAACTCCTGAAATGCAGCCGGTGAGCGGCCAGTCTAGCGCCGGTTCGTGACAGGATCATGCCCCGTTCGGAACCGAGCCTCCGCTCCCGCGTTCCAGTCACGTGCGACTTTCTTCATGATCCCTTGATCGAAGGGACACGGATTTGACACGGCACCAGACCGTGACGGGCACTGCGGCGCACAATATTTCACAGGTTATTGGAAGGGGATCCTGATGACCGACATTGTCGATAGCGGACCCACCAAAGGCACGGCAACGATCGAACCGAGCCTGCACCGGGTGATGGGGCCCTGGCTGCTGCTGCTGTTCATCGTCGGTGACATCCTCGGCACCGGCATCTATGCCCTGACCGGGCAGGTGGCCAAGCAGGTGGGCGGCGTGGTCTGGCTGCCCTTCCTGGTCGCCTTTGCCGTCGCCCTGGTCACGGCGCTGAGCTATCTCGAACTGGTGACGAAATACCCGCGTGCCGCCGGCGCCGCGCTGTACACGCACAAGGCGTTCGGCATCCACTTCGTCACCTTCATCGTCGCCTTCGCGGTGATGTGCTCCGGCATCACCTCGGCCTCCACCGCGTCGCGCGCCTTCGCGGCCAACCTGTCCACTGCCTTCGGCCTGGAGCTGCCCGGCGGCGGCATCACCGCCATCGCGCTGGCCTTCACGGCTGTGGTCGCGATCGTCAATTTCCGCGGCGTCGGCGAAAGCGTGAAGGCCAATGTCGTGCTGACCGTGGTCGAACTGACCGGCCTCCTGATCATTATCTTCATCGGGCTGTGGGCGATCGGGCTGGGGCAGGGCGATGTCTCACGCATCACCCAGTTCGCGACGGCCGATCGCGGCGTGTTCTGGTCGGTGATGGCTGCCACCACGCTGGCCTTCTTCGCCATGGTCGGGTTCGAGGATTCGGTCAACATGGCCGAGGAATGCCGCGACCCGACCCGGATTTTCCCGAAGGTGCTGCTGGCCGGGCTGTGCATCACCGGCGTGATCTATGTCCTGGTGTCGATCTCGGCGATCACCCTGGTGCCGCCGGAGCAGCTGGGCGAGGGCGAGACGCCGCTCCTGAAGGTGGTGCAGGCCGGCGCACCGGGCTTTCCGCTGGAGATCTTCGGTTTCATCACCATGTTCGCGGTCGCCAACAGCGCCCTGATCAACATGCTGATGGCCAGCCGGCTGGTCTATGGCATGAGCCGGGAGCATGTGCTGCCGCGGGTGCTGGGGACGGTGCATGCCGGGCGGCGCACGCCCTATCTCGCGATCGGCTTCACCACGCTGCTGGCCTTCGGCCTGATCAGCTTCGTCGGTGAGGTGCCGGCGCTGGGCGGCACCACGGCGCTGTTGCTGCTGTGCGTGTTCACCGTGGTCAACATTGCCGTGCTGGTGCTGCGCCGCGACACGGTGGAGCACACCCATTTCCGCACCCCGACCGTCCTGCCGGTGCTGGGGGCCGTTTGCTGCGCCTTCTTCGCCGGGCCGTGGACCGGGCGTGATCCGGCCCAGTACACGATCGCCGGCATCCTGGTGGCCATCGGCATCGTGCTGTGGGGCGTGACCGTGCTGGTCAACCGCGCCACCGGCCAGGCGCCTTCCGCCCCTGACCCACAGGATCTTGGTGGGGCTGGTCCGGTGAACTGACGGGAAGGGCGCGGTTCAGCGCCGCGCCCGCAGCCTTTCGCTGCGCCGCCGCAGCGCCTCGATTGCGATCAGCATGCAGGTCGACACCACGATCAGGACGCTGGCGGCGGCGGTGATGGTCGGCGTGATGCTCTCGCGGATGCCGTTGAACATCTCGCGCGGCAGGGTGCGCTGGCCCGGGCCGGCCAGCAGCAGCGCCACCACCACCTCGTCGAAGGAGGTGACGAAGGCGAACAGCGCGCCGGACACGACGCCGGGCAGTATCAGCGGCAGCGTCACCCGGAAGAAGGTGGTGGTCGGCTTCGCGCCTAGGCTGGACGCAGCGCGCGGCAGGTTCAGGTCCAGGCTCTGCAGCGTCGCGCCGACGGTGATGACGACGAAGGGGCTGGCCAGGGCGGTGTGCGCCAGGACCAGCCCGGCATAGGTGTTGGTCAGCCCGACCGCGGCGAAGGCGAAGTACAGGCCGACGGCCACGATCACCACCGGCACGATCATCGGCGACAGCAAGAGGCCGGTCAGCAGCCCGCGGAAGCGCAGCGGCGCGTGGTTCAGCCCCAGCGCCGCCAGCGTGCCCAGCACGGTCGCCAGCACCGTGGTGGCGCCACCGATGATCAGGCTGTTGGCCAGCGCCCCCATCCAGCGGTCGGAGCCGAAGAACTCGCCGAACCAGCGCAGCGAGAACCCCTCCAGCGGATAGGTCAGGAACGAGCCGCCATTGAAGGCCAGCGGGATGATCGCCAGGATCGGCGCGATCAGGAACACCAGCCCGGCGCCGCCGGCCAGCCACAGCAGGGCGCGCCAGAAGCGCATGTTTTCCAGGAGCTTGCCCATCAGCCCAGCCGCATCCGGTCAGCGCCCACCAGCCGGGCATAGACGGCGTAGAGGGCGAGGGTGGCGGCCAGCAGCAGCAGGCCCAGCGCCGAGGCCATGCCCCAGTTCACCGTGCTGGTGGTGTAGAAGGCGATGAACCAGCTCATCATCTGGTCCGCCGGCCCGCCGACGAGCGCCGGTGTGATGTAGTAGCCGAGCGCCAGGATGAAGACGAGCAGGGCGCCGGCGCCGATGCCCGGCAAGGTCTGCGGCAAGTAGACCCGCAGGAAGGCGCCGACCGGCCGGGCGCCCAGCGAATAGGCGGCGCGCAGATGCGCCGGCGGGATCGACCGCATCACGCTGTACAGCGGCAGGATCATGTAGGGCAGCAGCACATGGGTCATGGCGACCAAGACGCCGACCCGGTTGTAGACCAGCTGCAGCGGCGCGCCCACCAGCCCCAGCCCGGTCAGGATCTCATTCACCACGCCATTGGTCTGCAGCAGCACCACCCAGGCTGTGGTGCGCACCAGCAGCGAGGTCCAAAACGGCAGCAGCACCAGGATCATCAGCAGGTTGGCGATCCGCGGCGGCTGCGTCGCCAGCAGATAGGCGACCGGGAAGCCGATCACCAGGCACAGCACGGTGACGCTCAGGCTGATCAGGAAGGTGCGCAGGAACCCGGCGCGGTAGATCGACTCGTCGGCCGGGGCGCCGATGATGTCGCCGGCGACGTCGCGGCGCATGTCGAGCGCGGCGAGCAGGTAGAAATCGGTGCGCGGCCCGGCGGCGCGGACGATCGAGGCCCAGGTCTCGGTCTCGCCCCAGGCGGGGTCGAGGGCGACGAATGTGTCGTGCCAGCTGCCATCGGGTGCTGTCGGCAGCTTGCGTGCGGTGTTGGTGACGACGGTGCGATAGCCGTTGTGGTCGTAGTTCAGGCGGCGGGCGGCGGTGGCGATGGTCTTGTCGGCCCGGGCCTGGATCATGTCGGCGGCCAGGGCGGCGAAGGCGTCCTCGCCGGGCAGGCCTTCGCCATGCCAATTCGCCAGCACCGCCAGGGTGCGCGGCATCACCGCGGCCACGTCCTGGTCGTCGACGGCACGCCACAGCATGCCGGCGATCGGCGCCACGAACACCAGCAGCAGAAAGGCGACCAGCGGCGCGATCAGCAGCCAGGCCTGGATCCGTTTGCGCCGCCCGGCCCGGTGCAGCGACCGCCGGATGGTGCCGGCATCCTGGGCGAGGGTCGCGCTCACCATGGCGCCATCCTC
>NZ_JBYRFX010000950.1:0-2652 GCF_057815775.1 Inquilinus sp. | reverse complement strand
GCCCGGATCCGGCGCGTCGACCTCTAGCGGCGGCGACCCGGCCGGTTCGCGGTCGGGTCCCGTCGCAGGGTCATGACGTCGCCGCCGGGCGGCGCTGGTGGACGAACACGCCGGCCGCGACATAGGCCGCCTCCTCGGCGGTGGACGGCCGCCCCAGCATGGCGTTGCGATGGGGGAAGCGCCCGAAGCGGGCGATGACGTCGCTATGGCCTCTGGCTTGGCCAAGGGCGAACTCGAAGATCCGCCGCAGATGGTCCGGCGCTTCGGCCAGCCGCTTTGCGGACTCCGTCACCACCCGCTCCAGTCGCTCGCGATGCCCCGGTCCTTCGGTGTGGGTCAGCGGCATCAGGAAGAAGCCCTTCTCCCAAGGGGATGAGAGGGCGTCGTAGTCCCCTCTGCGAAAGCCCTCTTCTGCGAGGCGAAGCGCATCCGGATCGGACTCGTAGGCGGCAGGCGTTCCGCTGAAGAGGCCGCGGGTGAACTGGTCGAGCACGACGATCAGGGCCAGCCGCCCAGCCGGCGTCGCGCACCAATGCTCGAGTTGCCCGGCCCGGGCGGCCTCCACGGTCGGGAGAAAGCGGGGCAGTTCCGCCGTCGCGCCACCGGCCATCCACCATTGCAGCTGCTTCGCGAGGCGCTCGTGGTCGGCATCGGCCAGATCGGCGGGAAACCAGAAGCTGTGAACCTCGGGCCAGTCGCAGGGGTCGGCCATGGCATTCTCCGGCAGCTGGGATGTGCGAAGGAGGGAACACCGTGGCATGCACCGCGGGCGCCCAGGCCCGGACCCAGCGTCGCGGTGCGTCGATCTGTAAGCGGCCTTCGCTTCAGACCACCGGCTTGGCGCGCTCCGGCCGGGCGGCGTTGATCCGGCGCAGGGCCAGGTCGCGTTCTTCCCGCACCTGGATCTCGCGGCCTCGGGCCAGCAGGATTGTCCGGGCCTTGGGGTGATGCCAGCTCTGTGCCGCGCGCACGGTTTCGACCCGCCCCGCGGCGACATGCACCACCGTGCCGCAGGGCGTGGTCAGCTTGGCGATGCCGGCACCGAGCTGCTTCACCACCGCGGCCAGGGGCTCGACCAGATAGGCTTCCTGCTCGGTGGCGGCGGTGCCGAAGTCGATCTTGGTCCGGTCGGGGATTTCGCCCGACCGGTAGGATGCGCGGATGAAGACGATGTCGTCCCTCGGGATCGCGACGGCGCTGCCCTGGTCGTCCGTCCCGGTCAACTGAACCTTGACCATGGGTCCTCCCGGCATGAAGCGGGTTCCATTCGGAACCGCTTGCCGAAAGGATGGGATCAACCGGTCGGCAGATGCAAGCATTCGCGGCAAGTCGGGCCTTGGGTCATTCGAGGAAACGGAAAGTATTTCCCTGTCATGCCCGGACTTGATCCGGGCATCCAGAGACTGTCGAAATCTTCTGGATTGCCGGGTCAAGCCCGGCAATGACAGAAAAATAGCGGTCGCCGGGTTGTGAGCCGGCGTCAGGCGAAGCCGCGCACCGGCAGGTCCGGGCCGCGGCGCAGCCAGTTTCCGGGCGAATAGGCGGTGCGGCCGTCGGTGACATGCAGCGTGTAGGCATGGCGTGAGGCGGGGGACCGGTTCGGCGCGCTGTAATGCGGCAGCTTGCCGTGGAAGCACACCAGGGCGCCGGTCTTGACCTCGACCGGCACGGCGGTCGCGTCGGTTGGCCAGGGCATGGCGTCCAGCGTTTCCATCCGGGTGGCGCCGTCCTCCAGCACGAAGCGCTCGCGCAACGGGCCGCGATGCCCGCCGGGTTCGACCCACAAGCAGCCATTGGAGCGGTCGGCATCTTCCAGCGCGAACCAGAAGGTGGTGACGCTCAGCGGCGTGGTCTCGAAGAAGGTGGCGTCCTGGTGCCAGCGCACCTCGCCGCCGATGCCGGGCTGCTTGAAGATGTACATCGACTGCCAGATCTCCGGCGCCGCCAGCCCCAGGTCGGTGGCCAGCGCCGCCAGCTTCGGGTCGCGCGAGAAGCGGTCGAACACCGGGTCCAGGTCGTGCAGCGCATGGCCGATCTTGTTGATCGACAGCGCCTTGGCCTGCTTCAGCCGGCCATCGGTGCCGAACGCCTCCTCTTCGAAGAAGCAGCGCACCTTGTCGCCCGAGGTCAGGAAGTATTCGTCCGACTTCCGCACCTGGTCGTTGGTGGTGAAGATCGAGACGGTGTCGCCGGGATCGAAATCCTCGACGATCGCCTCGGCCCGGGCGCGGGCGGCGCGGATCTCGTCGATCGGCTTGAAATCCTCCAGCACCAGATAGCCGTCGCGCACGAATTGTGCCTTCTGGGTCTCGCTCAGCATCCGCCTGTCCTCCTCGCTCACGCCACCGGCCGGGTCGCCTGTTCCAGCCAGGCGCGGTCTTCGCCCTCCAGCTGCGGGCCGACGATCTCACGCACCTGGGCATGGTAGGCGTCCAGCCAGGCGCGCTCATCCGGGGTCAGCAGCGCCGCGTCGACCAGGGCCAGGTCGATCGGCGCGAAGGTGATGGTCTCGAACTCGTAGAAAATCCTGCTGTCGTCGCTCAGCGCCGCGCAGGGCTGCACCACCACCAGCGTCTCGGTGCGGATGCCGTAGCGGCCGGCGGCGTAGTAGCCGGGCTCGTTCGACAGGATCATGCCGGGCTCCAGCGCGAT
>NZ_JBYRFX010000949.1:0-37320 GCF_057815775.1 Inquilinus sp. | reverse complement strand
GCCCTGGTGATGGCCGCGGTGCTGGCCCTGATCTGCGTCTATGCCGTGACCCTGACCGAACGCGCCGTCATCGCCAGCCGGGGAGGGCGGGGATGAGCCGCGCCGTTCTCCGCAGTATCGGCTGGCTCGTGCTCGCCCTGGTTCTGGCCGGCTTCGTGCTGTGGTGGATCGGCGATGGTGGCGTCTTCGCCGCCGGCACCGCCTGGATCGCCCTGCCGATTCTGGCCGCGGTGGCCGTAATCTGGCTGGCGCTGCGTGACCTGTCGCCGGTGCCGGGCCGCGTTGTCAGCATCGCCGTGCCGGTCCTGTTCGGCGCGCTGATCCTGTGGCTCTGGCAGGTGCTGGTCACCGGCTTCCAGGTGCCGCAGATCCTGCTGCCGCCACCGTCGATGATCGGCGCCCGCTTCATCGGCAGCCTCGACACGCTGTGGGTCGATTTCTTCCAGACCTTCATCCGTTCGGCCATCCCCGGCTTCATCATCGGCTCCGGCGCCGGCTTCCTGACCGCGGTGGCGATCGACCGGTCGCCCTTCCTGCAGCGCGGCCTGCTGCCGCTCGGTTCCGCCGTCTCGGCCATGCCGATCGTCGGCATCGCCCCGGTCATGATCATGTGGTTCGGCTTCGACTGGCACTCCAAGGCTGCCGTGGTCGTGGTCATGACCTTCTTCCCGATGCTGGTGAACGCGCTGGCCGGCCTGGAATCGGCGGGGGCGATGGAGCGCGACCTGATGCGGTCCTACGCCGCCAGCTATCGGCAGACGCTGCTGAAGCTGCGGCTGCCCGGCGCGCTGCCCTTCATCTTCAACGCGCTGAAGCTGAACGCCACCCTGGCGCTGATCGGCGCGATCGTGGCGGAGTTCTTCGGCACCCCGATCTACGGCATGGGCTTCCGCATCTCGACCGAGGTGGCGCGGCTCAATGTCGACATGGTCTGGGCCACCATCCTGGTCGCGGCCATCGCCGGCTCCGCCTCCTACGGGCTGCTCGCCCTGGTGGAGCGCGCGACGACCTTCTGGCATCCTTCGATGCGCCAAGCGGCGCCCTGAGAGACCGTATGGAAATGCTACTGGCGCGGCCGTCTGATGGCAGTTTCTCCGCTTCCGGTGCTCACGGACGAAGATGTCCGCTGCGCTCCGGTTCTCGAAACCACCACCAGCCGACTCACGCCAGCGCATTTCCAACCGGTCTCTGACCAACAGGGCACCGAACGAACGGGGAGAGGCTTCATATGAAAAAGACGATTCTGGGATTGGCAGCCGTCGCGGCGCTGTTCGCCGGGTTGGGCACGGCACAGGCGGCGGACCCCTTCACCATCCAGCTGAAATGGGTCACCCAGGCGCAGTTCGGCGGCTATTACGTCGCTGCCGACAAGGGTTTCTACAAGGATGCCGGGCTGGACGTGACGATCAAGCCGGGCGGGCCGGACATCGCGCCGCCGCAGGTGATCGCCGCGGGCGGTGCCGACGTCATCGTCGAATGGATGCCGGCGGCGTTGGCGGCGCGCGAAAAGGGCGTGCCGCTGGTCAATGTCGCGCAGATGTTCAACCGCTCCGGCATGATGCTGACCTGCAAGAAGGAAAGCGGCATCAAGTCGCCGGCCGACTTCAAGGGCAAGACCCTCGGCGTCTGGTTCGCCGGCAACGAGTATCCGTTCCTGTCCTGGATGGGCAAGCTGGGCCTGTCGACCTCGGGCTCGAACCCCGACGTCAAGGTGCTGCGCCAGGGCTTCAACGTCGACCCGCTGCTGCAGAACCAAGCGGCCTGCATCTCGACCATGATCTACAATGAATACTGGCAGGTGATCGACGCCGGCGTGCCGGAAAGCGACCTGATTACCTTCTATTACGAGGACCAGGGTGTGGCGACCTTGGAGGACGGGCTGTATGCCCTCGATTCCAAGCTGAAGGACCCCGCCTTCGTCGACCGGCTCGGCCGCTTCATCAAGGCGTCGGCCCAGGGCTGGGCCTATGCCAAGGCGCATCCGGACGAGGCCGGCAAGATCGTGGCCGAGGCCGATGCCTCCGGCGCCTCCACCGACGCGATCCAGACCCGGATGGCCACGAATATCGCCAAGCTGATCACCGTGTCGGACGACAAGATCGGCTGGCTCGACCCCGAGGCCTACAAGCGCACGGTGCAGGTGCTGCTGTCGAGCAAGAGCGACCCGGTCATCACCAAGGATCCGGGCGACGCCGCCTGGTCCCACGCCGCCTGGGACAAGGGCATGGGCAAGTAGCCCTGACCGTCATCCCGAACGAAGAAGGGCCGGCTCGCGCCGGCCCTTCCTGTTTCGGCCGACCGTGACGACTACAGGATGAAGTCGGAGGCCTGCAGGCTGGTCGTGTTGCTGATCACGATCTGGAAGTCTGCGACGTGGTCGCCGTTGACGTCGCCTTCGACGATCAGGTTGTGGCCGGAGACCTGGAAGCGCACTTGGCCCGCCGCCGTGAACGCACCGCCGCCGAGGAAGGCGAAGGCCTGATCACCGGCCACCCCGAGATTGGCATCGATCGCCGAGAGATCGATCCGGTCGCCCTGGGCGTGGCTGAAATCGGCGATCGTGTCGCGCCCCGCGGCACCCGCCGCGGTGTGGGACGTGTCGGAGAAGACGAAGCGGTCCGCGCCGGCGAGGCCGACCAGCACATCCTTGCCGGCCCAGCCGTTCAGCACGTTGCCGAGGATGTTGCCGGTGATGGTGTCGGCGCCGGCCGACCCGTTCACATTCTCGATGCCGGCATAGGTGTCGCCCTGGGCGTTGCCGCCAACGCCCTTCTGGGTGTTGAGGTTGACGGTGACGCCGACGTTGCTCTCGGTGTAGCTGACGGTATCGATGCCCGCACCGCCGTCGAGGACATCGGCCCCCGCACCGCCGCGGAGAACGTCATTGGCGCCGTCGCCGCGCAGGGTGTTGGCCCCGGAATTGCCGGTCAGGCTGTCGCTTCCCTGGCCGCCGGCGATGTTCTCGATCCCGATCAGGACGTCGCCCTGGGCGTCGCCGCCGCTGCCGGTCCCGGTGGCGAGGTTCACGGTCACCGTGGTCGTGCTGCTGTAGTAGCTGGCGGTGTCGTTGCCGATCCCGCCGTCGAGACGGTCGGCGCCGGCGCCGCCGCGGAGCACGTCATTGCCGTCATTGCCCAGCAGGGTGTTGGCCCCGCTGTTGCCGATCGGGACGTCGCCGGCCAGGCTGCCGGAGACATTCTCGATGCCGACATAGGTGTCGCCCTGGGCGTCGCCGCCGCTGCCCGTGCCGGTCTGGAGATTCACGGTGATCGCGGTCGGCGTGCCGAAATAGACGGCGGTGTCATTTCCCGCGCCGCCGACCAGGCGGTCCCCACCGCTTCCGCCCGTCAGCTGGTCGTCCCCGGCGCCGCCGACCAGGGTGTCGCTGCCGCTGTCGCCGGCGATGCGATCGGCGCCGTTGCCGCCGAACAGGACGTCGCGGAAGTCGGTGCCGGTGAGGTTCAGCGCCGTGGTCGAGGTGTTGAAGATGAAGCTGGACGCGGTCAGCGAGGCCAGCGTGGTGCCGACCAGGCGGATGCTTTCATCCGAGGAATCAAATCCCAGGGTGATGACGACATCGGCGCCATCCTGGTGCATGAAGGGCTGCAGGCTGGCGAAGTCGCCGACATTCAGGCCCGACACATCCACCCGGTCGCCCGCGGTGAAGCCGGTGATGGTATCGTTGCCGAACTCCCGGGTGTTGTAGATGAAGATGTCGTTGCCGGGGCCGCCGATCAGCGTGTCGCTGCCGGATCCGCCCGTCAGCTGGTCGTTCCCGGCGCCCCCGACCAGGGTGTCGCTGCCGTTCCCGCCGGCGACGCGGTCGGCCCCGTTGCCGCCGAACAGGACGTCGCTGAAGTCGGTGCCGGTGACGTTCAGGGCTGTGGTCGATGTGTTGAAGGTGAAGCTGGACGCGGTCAGCGAGGCCAGCGTCGTGTCGACGAGGCGGATGCTCTCGGTCGAGGAATCGTAGCCCAGGGTGATGACGACATCGGCGCCGTCCTGGCGCATGAAGGGCTGCAGGCTGGCGAAGTCGCCGACATTCAGCGCCGAGAGGTCGATCTTGTCGCCGGCGGTGAAGTCGGTGATGGTGTCGCCGCCAAACACCCGCGTGTTGTAGATGAAGATGTCGTTGCCGGGGCCGCCGATCAGGGTGTCGCTGCCGGACCCGCCCGTCAGCTGATCGTTCCCGGCGCCGCCGACCAGGGTGTCGCTGCCGTTCCCGCCGGCGACGCGATCGGTACCGTTGCCGCCGAACAGGACGTCGCCGAAGTCGGTGCCGGTGACGTTCAGGGCCGTGGCCGAGGTGTTGAAGGTGAAGCTGGACGCGGTCAGCGAGTTCAGATTGGTGTCGACGAGGCGGATGCTCTCGGTCGAGGAATCATAGCCCAGGGTGATGACGACGTCCGCGCCGTCCTGGCGCATGAAGGGCTGCAGGCTGGCGAAGTCGCCGACATTCAGTGCCGAGAGGTCGATCTTGTCGCCGGCGGTGAAGTCGGTGATGGTGTCGCCGCCGAACACCCGCGTGTTGTAGATGAAGATGTCGTTGCCGGGACCGCCGGTCAGGGTGTCGCTGCCGGACCCGCCCGTCAGCTGGTCGTTCCCGGCGCCGCCGACCAAGGTGTCGCTGCCGTTCCCGCCGGCGACGCGATCGGAGCCGTTGCCGCCGAACAGGACGTCGCCGAAGTCGGTGCCGGTGACGTTCAGGGCCGTGGCCGAGGTGTTGAAGACGAAGCTGGACGCGGTCAGCGAGTTCAGATTGGTGTCGACGAGGCGGATGCTCTCGGTCGAGGAATCATAGCCCAGGGTGATGACGACATCGGCGCCATCCTGATGCATGAAGGGCTGCAGGCTGGCGAGATCGGCGACCTTCAGGAACGACAGGTCGATCTTGTCGCCGGCGTTGAAGTCGGTGATCCGGTCGCTGCCGAACACCCGCGTATCATAGACGAAGACGTCGTTGCCGCCACCACCGGTCAGGATGTCATTGCCGCCGCGGCCGATGAACGTGTCATTGCCGGTGCCGCCGGTGAAGGTGTCGGAGCTGTCGGTACCTGTGTAGGTCGTCATGCCTAAGTCCCCTCCATTGCATTTAAGTCAAATTGGACTCTAATTCGGTCCGTTCCGCGCCCGCAATGTGTGAGATCACGGGATTGGCCCGCCGCCGTCGTCGCGGCGTTCACCTCTGCCGTTGCTTGGCCCGAGTCCTGAGGCAAGGCAGGCCGGCTGGCTGCCGGCTTGCCGTCCATGGACGGAAGAGGCTGTCAACGGCACGAGGCCGGGATGTCGCGTCATCGGACGCCTAGCCTGGATATCGGCTGATGGTGGCTGCAATGTGTCCGCAGGATGGGATGTTTGCCCTATCCGCGGCCGGGCCGGCACCGCCAGGCCTGCGCCGCCGGCTGGGCAGGCCCGCCGCGATCTGCGGTGCAGGCGGCTCTTGGCCTGCTGCTAGAGTCCGGCACCCGGCCCGATGGAGCCCGCGATGACCGACACGCTGCGCGGCCCGTGCTGAACCGTCTCTTGCCGGCCCTCTCGCGGCGGTGATAGTTAAGGGTATGCTTCAGCAATCGCCCGCGACGCTCGATCTGATGTTCCAGGCCCTGGCCGATCCCGGGCGGCGGTCGATGGTGGAGCGGCTGTGCCGCGGGCCGGCCTCGGTCAGCGAGCTGGCCAAGCCGCTGGAGATGACCCTGTCGGCGGTGGTGCAGCATCTTGCGGTGCTGGAAGCCAGCGGCCTGGTCCGGTCCGAGAAGACCGGCCGGGTGCGTACCTGCCAGATCCAGCCGGCGGCGCTGCGCTCGGCCGAGCAATGGATCAGCGAGCGGCGGACGCTGTGGGAACACCGCCTCGATGCCCTCGGCGCCTTCCTGGCCGAGACGTCCGGAACGCCACCCAAGGGAGGCACGCCATGACCGAACGCTCCGTCGTCCACTCGACCTTCACCATCGAACGGACCTACGATGCCGCCCCGGCGCGCGTCTTCGCCGCCTTTGCCGACCCGGCCGCGAGTGAGCGCTGGGCCGTGCAGCACCGGGACCGTCCGGTCGCCGAGATCCGGCATGATTTCCGCATCGGTGGCCAGGAATCCGGCCGGTTCAACCTGGACGACACGACCATTGTCACCAGCGAGACCCTGTACCAGGACATCGTGCCGGACCAGCGCATCATCTACGCCTACACCATGGCCATCGACGATGTGCGCATCTCCGCCTCGCTGGCGGTGATCGAGCTGGAGCCGGCGGGTGTGGGCACCCGGTTCGTCTACACCGAGCACGCCGCCTTCCTGGATGGCCGGGACACCCCGGCGGTTCGCGAGGCGGGCTGCCGCGTGCTGTTCGACCGCCTGGAGGCGGAGCTGGGCGTAGCGTCTGAGCGGCCGGGCTACAGCCCCCGGCGCGACCGCAGCGCTGCGACCAGGGTGCCGTCGTCGAGATAGTCCAGCTCGCCGCCCACCGGCACGCCATGGGCCAGGCGGGTGACGGCGGGGCCGGCGCCCTCCAGCCGCTCGGCCAGGTAATGCGCCGTGGTCTGGCCGTCGACCGTGGCGTTCAGCGCCAGGATCACCTCGGTCACCCCGGGCTCCCGCGCCCGGGCGATCAGCTGCGGGATCGACAGATCGTCCGGCCCGATGCCCTCGATCGCCGACAGCGTGCCGCCCAGCACGTGGTAGCGGCCGCGGAAGGCGCGGGCCCGCTCCAGCGCCCACAGATCGGCCACCTGCTCGACCACGCAGATCAGCCCGATATCCCGGGTCGGGTCGGTGCAGATCGGGCAGGGGTCGCTGGTGTCCAGGTTGCCGCAGATCGAACAGGGCACGATCGCCCGCGCGGCGGCATCCAGCGCCGCCGCCAGCGGGCGCATCGCCGTGTCGCGATGGCGCAGCAGGTGCAGCGCGACGCGGCGGGCCGACCGGGGCCCCAGCCCCGGCAGCCGCGCCAGCAGGTCCATCATCACCGCGATCTCGCCGCTCATCCGAATTCCATCGCTGCCCGGGCCGGTGCCGGCCCTCACCCGGACATCCTAGCGGATGTCTTGTGGGAGAGGTCACGCGAAACTCAGCGCGCTCCCGGCTTGAACGCCATCGGCCGTTCGCCTATAACCGACGGCGCCGCGGGTGTAGCTCAATGGTAGAGCAGAAGCTTCCCAAGCTTACGACGAGGGTTCGATTCCCTTCACCCGCTCCAGCACATCCATCATCCGATAAGGGCTTTTGCCGCTGTCCGTTCAGCGCGGCGCCGTGGCGTCGATGAACGCGGACAGATCGCGGTTGAACCGGGCCGGCTCTTCGATGAACGGGGCGTGCCCCGACGCCGCATACAGCGTGCTCCGGATCCGCGGATTCAGCTCCGTCGCCCGGGCGATGGCCGGCTTCGCCTGCACCAGCGCGTCCTGGGCGCCATAGATCAGCAGCACCGGCACCCGCGCCTGTCCCAGGCCCCCGGCCGCGTCGACACTCAACGACAGAACGGCGCGCTGCATGTCCCACGAGGCCATGGCTGCATTGGCGAACAGGCGCTCGAAGGTGGCCGCGTCGGGCTGGGTGTGGAAGCAGAGGGCGAGGAACTCACGCATGGTGTCGAGGTGCGTCCGCAGATCCTATGAATTCAAGTCGCGATACACCCCGGGATGCGCCGTGATCTGGTCCGGCTTCAGCTCGATCACGCCGTCGACATAGACTGCGCCGGCAATGCCGCTGTCTCCGAACGCGGCCAGATAGTTCGATATCACGGTGCCGCCCAGCGACCAGCCGACCAGCACGGGACGGCGCGCATGCGACGACTCGATGACGGCGGCGAGGTCGTCCGCCCAGCGGCGCCCATCGGTATAGGCAGCGGCATCCGTCGGCTTGCCGGACAGGCCGTGGCCGCGCATGTCGTAGGCAATCATGCGGTACCGCTGCAGCTCGGGGCTCTGCACCTGGGCGTCCCAGTTCAGGTGGCTGCCGAGCAGCCCGTGGATGAAGATGATGGCGGGACCATCGGGGTTTCCCGAGTCCTGGACGGCCAGCGTGACGCCGTCCGGCGCCGTGACCGTGTAGCTCTTCGTCTCCGCGAATGCGGCGGGCGCCGCTGCGGACAATGCGGCCGCGAAGACCAGCGCGGACAGGATGCGGCAGAAGCTGGATAGGGGCATGGGCGGACCTCTGGGTTGCAGAATTCCGGCAGCCTCGACCCTCACACTGATGTGAGGGTCAAGCGGAAAACTGCTAGGCTGTCCGGCATGAACCAGGCCATCACCCAGGGATCGCTGACCATCGGCGAGCTTGCCCGCGAGACCGGCGCCAGCGTGCGCTCGATCCGGCATTACGACGACCATCAGCTGCTCACCTCGCTGCGCACCGGCAATGGCTACCGGGCGTTTCCGCGGGCGGCCGTCGCGCAGGTCCGGCAGATCCAGCGCATGATCGCGACGGGGTTCAGCCTGGCCGAGATCCGCGCCTTTCCCGACTGCATGCGCATGATCGAAGGCGCCGGCTCATGCCCCGAAACCACCGACGCGCAGCGCAAGCGGCTGGCCTCGGTCGAGCGCCAGATCGCGGATCTCGAACGCCGCCGCGCCCGCCTGCTCAAGACGTTGGCCGAAGGCGTCATTCCGCCGCTGGACCCGTGACGCGGTCTGCCGATGTCATGACCGTCCCGCGCCCGGGGGTGGTTCCGCCCGTCTGCGCCGCCCCTTACTCTCTCCGGCGCCACACACCAGGGAGGGGAGGCAGGAATGACCCATGCAGGCAAGGTGATCGAGGGCCTGATGCGGGCGGAGGTTGATCGCTACACGGCAGCGAACCCCGTCTCGCAGCGCCTGGCGAAGCGGGCGGCAGAGGCTTTTCCCGGCGGCGTGCCGCTGCATTGGATGCGCGACTGGGCCACGCCCTTCCCGCTGTTCATGGCCGAGGCCAAGGGCGCCGAGCTGGTCGATGCCGACGGCCATCGCTATGCCGATTTCTGCCTGGGCGACACCGGATCGATGTTCGGCCACTCACCGGAGCCGGTGGTGCGCGCGGTGACCGACCAGATCGCCCGCGGCGTCACCGCCATGCTGCCGACCGAGGATGGCATCGCTGCCGCCGAGGCATTGGCTCTCCGTTTCGGCCTGCCGTACTGGCAGGTCACCACCACCGCGACCGACGCCAACCGTTTCGTGCTGCGCTGGGCCCGCGCCATCACCGGCCGGGCGAAGATCCTGGTGTTCAACGGCTGCTACCACGGCACGGTCGACGATACCTTCGTCCGGCTGGTCGAAGGCCGGCCGGTGCACCGGCCCGGCCTGCTGGGCCAGGTGGCCGACCTGACCGAAAACACCCGCGTCGTCGAATTCAACGATGTGGCGGCGCTCGAAGCCGCACTGGCGCCGGGCGATGTCGCCTGCGTGCTGACCGAACCGGCGCTGACCAATATCGGCATGGTGCTGCCGGATGAAGGCTTCCACACCGCGTTGCGCGACCTGACGCGCCGCCATGGAACGCTGCTGGTGATCGACGAGACGCACAGCATCTCCACCGGCCCGGGCGGCTGGACCCGGGCGCATGGGCTGGAGCCCGATTTCCTGACCCTCGGCAAGCCGATCGCCGGCGGCATCCCCTGCGGCGTCTACGGCTTCACCGCCGCGGTCGAATCGCGGATGCGCCACGCCCAGGCCGCGGTGCCGCACGGCCACAGCGGCATGGGCACCACCCTGTCGGCCAACGCCCTGGCCATGCGCACCCTGCGGGTGATGCTGGAAGAGGTGATGACCGACGCCGCCTATGACGGCATGGTCGCGCTGGCGCGGCACCTGGCCCGGGGGCTGCAGGCGGCGATCGCCCGGCACGGCCTGGCCTGGCACGTCACCCAGATCGGCGCCCGGGTCGAATTCCACTTCACCCCGGACCCTTACCGCACCGGCGGGGAGGCCGCGGCGGCGATGCGGCCGGAGCTGGAGCAGCTGGTGGCCCTGTTCCTGATCAACCGCGGCGTGCTGATCGCCCCGTTCCACAACATGATGCTGACCAGCCCGGCCACGACGGCGGATCAGATCGCCCATTTCCTGCACGCCTTCGACGCCTGCGCCGCGGCGCTGGCCGGCCACGCCTGAGGGGGACCAGCCATGCCTGACGCGACATCCACTGCCACCACCGATCCTGCTCAGGAATGCCTGGACTTCCTGGCGCGGCACCGCGACATCCGCTTCGTCGACATCCTGCTGACCGATGCCTGCGGCGTGCAGCGCGGCAAGCGTATCCCGGTCGGCGAGCTGGAGCGGATCTGGCGCAACGGCCGCTTCATGCCCGGCTCGATCATCAGCCTCGACATCACCGGCGCCGATGTCGAGGAGACCGGCCTGGTGTGGGAGGACGGCGATGCTGACCGCAGCGCCCGGCCGATTCCCGGCACGCTGGTGCCGGTGCCGTGGAAGGCCGAGCCTTCGGCCCAGGTGCTGCTGACCCTGTTCGAACTCGACGGCACGCCCTCGGCTTACGACCCGCGCCAGGTGCTTGCCCGGGTGGTGTCGCGGCTGGCGGCGGACGGCCTCCATCCGGTCGTAGCGGTCGAACTGGAATTCTACGTGTTCGACGCTGCCTGGCGCGAGACCGGGCGGCCGATCCCGCCGCGCGGCTCCAGCACCGGCAAGCAGGCCTACGGCATGGCCGATCTCGACGAGCTCGGCGACTTCCTGGCCGACCTCTACGCCTGCTGTGAGATCCAGGGCCTGCCGGCCGACACCGCGATCAGCGAATACGCGCCGGGCCAGGTCGAGATCAACCTGAAGCACCGGCCGGATGCGCTGCGCGCCGCAGACGACGCCATCCTGTACAAGCGGCTGGTCCGCGCCGTCGCCCGGCGGCATGGCATGGAGGCGACCTTCATGGCCAAGCCCTATGCCGGCGAGACGGGCAGCGGCACCCATCTGCACATCAGCCTGGCGGATGGCGACGGCGGCAACCGCTTTGCGGCCGAGGGCGGCGACGAGCTGCTGCGCCACGCCATCGGCGGCATGGGCGCGACGATCCGCGACGGCATGCTGATCTTCGCGCCGAACGCCAACTCCTACCGCCGGTTCCAGACTCTCAGCTACGCGCCGCTGGCGCCGACCTGGGGCATCAACAACCGCACGGTGGCGCTGCGCGTGCCGGTCGGCCCCCCGGCGGCCAAGCATGTCGAACACCGCGTCGCCGGCGCCGACACCAACCCCTATCTGGCGCTGGCCGCCGCGCTGGCCGGGATGCATCGCGGCATCCTCGACCGGCGCGACCCCGGCCCGCCTGTGACCGGCAACGGGTATGGCACGCCCGCCTCGGACATCCCGCCGAACTGGCTGGATTCGATCCGCGACTTCCGCGAGTCGGCGCTGATGCGGGATTATCTCGGCGACGCCTTCGTCGACGCTTTCGCCAAGATCAAGCTGGCCGAATACCGCCGCTTCCACGCCCAGGTCCCGCCACTGGATTTCGACTGGTACGTCAAGGTGGTGTGAGGGAGAGGCCGGAGCTCCCCCTCCCTTTCGCCGTGGAGGGGGAATGTTTACCTCGCCTCGGCGAGAGGTCGGAATCGCGTCGGCGGTTCCTGGTGAGGGCGGTGGCCGTCAGGAGACGGGATCTCATGCGATAATCCCCCTTTGATGCGGTTGTTTCAGGACGGAAGTCCGACATTCTGCGGGCGCCGGTTCGATGGTCTTATGGGACGGGGCCGGACACCGCGTGTCGATCGCCCGCCGCGCGGTCCTAGGACCAGGGCCTAGGGCGTCCGGTCAGCTTACGGCGCGGGTCTCGGCCGGCTAGGGTCGTCTCCAGCAGGGTGGCGACAGCCGTGGCATCGGCTGCTTTTCCGCCGACATCGGGCTCCCACCCCAGCGCAGCGGCATAGTCAGCGAAAGGATTGCGACATGGCGACCGTGACGGGGACATCCGCGGACGACTTCATCCATCGGGCCGGCGACGGCAGGACCGGCGGCGGACATGAGGTCACGGGCGTGACCACAGGCGCCGACACCATTTCCGGGGCCGAAGGCAACGACCTGGTCTTCGGCGATGACGGCAATGATTCGATTTCGGGCGGCAGCGGCAACGATGTCCTGGTGGGTGGCCAGGGGGCCGATTCGCTGAATGGCGGCGTCGGCTACGACACCTTCCGCATCGAGGCGGTGTCGGAGATCAGCGGCTTGGCCGAGACGATCGACGGCGGCGCCGATGTCGACCGGCTGGACTTCGCCACGGCCAATGCCTTCGGCGCCGTCGATCTCAGCCACGCCACCATCACCAATGTGGAAGAGCTGGACTTCGCCGGCAGCGGCAATGCCTTCACCCTGACCGCGGGCCAGCTCGGCGCCTTCACCACCCTGGCCGGCAACTTCGGCGTCGACACCCTGATCGTGTCGTCGGCGGGAACGGTGGACCTGACCGGTGCCGTCATCAGCAGCATCGAGGAGATCCGCGGCTCGGCTGGCAATGACAGCTTCATTCTGACAGGTGTTGCCAACGGGCAGACCGTGAACGGCGTCGGCGGTAACGATACGATCAGCGGCGGCAGCGGCAACGACACGCTCAATGGCGGCGACGGCACCGACACGATCCACGGCGATACCGGCAACGACACCCTGGTCGGCGGCACCGGGGTCGACACGCTGACCGGCGATGACGGCAACGACGTCATCCGTGGCGGCCAGGGGGCGGATATCCTGACGGGCGGGGTAGGCACCGACGCCTTTGCCTTCGAGCAGGCCTCCGACATCAGCGGCCTCGCCGAGCAGATCGATGGCGGCGCGGATGCCGACAGGCTGGATTTCGGATCGTTCAACGCCTCGGGTGCGGTCGATCTCAGCGCCGCCACGATCGCCAATGTCGAGGAGCTGGACTTCGCCGGCAGCGGCAACACCATCACCCTGACCGCGGCCCAGCTCGGCGCCTTCACCACCCTGGCCGGCAACTTCGGCGTCGACACCCTGATCCTGTCGGCGGCGGGCACCGCCGACCTGACCGGTGCCGCCATCAGCAGTGTCGAGGAGATCCGCGGCTCGGCCGGCAATGACGTGATCACCCTGACAGGCGTCGCCAACGGCCAGGTCGTGAACGGCGTCGCCGGCAACGACACCATCAGCGGCGGCAACGGCAATGACAGCCTCAGCGGCGGTGACGGCATCGACACCCTGAATGGCGGCAACGGCAACGACACCATCGATGGCGGCCAGGGGGCGGACACGCTCAGCGGCGGCGTCGGCACCGACGACTTCACATTCCACCAGTTGTCCGAGATCAGCGGCCTGGCCGAGCACATCGATGGCGGCGCCGACAATGACCGGCTGGATTTCGCCGCCTTCAACGCCACCGGCGCGGTCTATCTCAGCCTTGCCACGATCGCCAATGTCGAGGAGCTGGACTTCGCCGGCGGTGGCAACACCGTCACCCTGACCGCGGCCCAGCTCGGCGCCTTCTCCATCCTGGCCGGCAACTTCGGCGTAGACACCCTGATCCTGTCGGCGCCGGGCACGGCCGACCTGACCGGCGCCACCATCAGCAGCGTCGAGGAGATCCGCGGCTCGGCCGGAAACGACGTGATCACCCTGGCAGGCGTCGTCAACGGGCAGACCGTGAACGGCGTCGGCGGCGACGACACCCTGGTCGGCGGCAACGGCGCCGACGTGCTGAACGGCGGCGCCGGCAAGGACACGCTGATCGGCGGTGGCGGGGCCGATCTTTTCGTCGTCGCCGCGCTCAGCGACAGCGTCGTCGGCGCCAATGCGGACCGGATCACCGATTTCAACCTCGCCCAGGATGACCGCATCGATGTGAGCCGGATCGACGCCAACACCGCCGTGGCGGGCGACCAGGCTTTCACCTTCATCGGGGCTGGCGCCTACACCCACCATGCGGGTGAGCTGCACTACGCCTTCAGCGGGTCGGACACCGTGGTTGCCGGTGACGTCAATGGCGACGGCGCCTCCGACTTCTATATCCTGCTCACCGGTCACATCGCCCCGGTGGCCGGCGATTTCGTACTGTAGGCGGGCGGCGGCCGGGGTGTTCGCACCCCGGCCGTTGCGTCCTCAGAACGGCCAGGCCGCCGACACGGCGTTGGACACGGACCGGCGCAGGGTCTGGATGCCGGTCTCGACATGGCGCGAGGGATGCACCCGGTTGGTCAGCAGGGTCCAGGCATGGCCCCGCTCCAGGTCGATCCACAGCGCGGTGCCGGTGAAACCGGTGTGGCCGATGGTGTCGGGGCTGCACAGCGACCCGCCGGACCAGCCCTCGTGCCGCACCTGCCAGCCCAGCCCGTGCGGGTGGCCCTGGCTGCGCTGGGCCTCGGCGATCGTCGCCGGGCGCAGCACATCGCCGGCCAGGAAGGCCCGGGCGAAATCCAGCACCGCGCTGGTGCTGCCGAACAGCCCGGCATGGCCGGCCAGACCGCCCAGGGCGAAGGCGTTCTCGTCATGCACCTCGCCGCGCAGCACCCGGCCGCGCCAGGTGCAGCGTTCGGTGGCGACGGCGCGGGCCGGGCCGGGGCTGACGGCGAAATCGCCCGGCGGCAGCAGGTCGCGCAACGGCTTGCCGCGCAGCCGTTCGACCAGGATGCCCAGCAGCACGTAGTTGACGTCGGAATAGGTGTCGGCGCCCAGGGTCCAGTCCTTCTGCAGCACCAGCGCCTTCAGCGTCTCCGGATCGCTGCCCCAGGTGTAGAGCGGCTCCACCGCCGGCAGGCCGGAGCGGTGGGACAAAGCGCGCCGGATCGTGATCCGCCGCACCGGGTGGTCGGGCTGGTATTGCCGCAGATCGGGCAGATGCAGCACCAGCGGGTCGTCCAGATCGACCCGCCCGGCCTCGACCAGCCGCAGCACTTCGGTCGTGGTCAGGATCACCTTGGTCAGGCTGGCCAGGTCGAACAGGGAATCCTCGGCCATCGGCGCCCGGTCCGGCACCAGGGCGGCCTGGCCGCCGAAACGGATGGCGCGGTCGCCCCCGTTTGTGACCAGCCCCAGCACGGCGCCGGGGATGCGGCCGGCATCGATGGCTTCGTCGACCAGGGCGAAAGCGGCATCGGCAGCAGCGGCAACAGTCATTCGGTGCAGTCCAACTGGTGGGGCAGGGTCACGCCGCGCGGGGCAGCGGGCGGTGCAGCACGCCGCCGGTCATCGGCCGGGGCACGCCGGTGGTGGTCGGCAGGCTCAGCGGCAGCCCGTCCAGCGATCGAACGGCGAGGAAGGCGAAGGCCTGAGCCTCAAGCGCGTCGCCGTCCCAGCCGACCGCTTCGACCGGGTCGACCGGCACGCCCAGGGCCTGGCGCAGTCCGTTCATCAAGGTCGAGTTGTGCCGCCCGCCGCCGGTCACCAGCCAGCGCTGCGGCGCCGTGGCGAAATGCCGGCGCGACGCCGCGACCGAGGCGATGGTGAAGGCGGCCAGGGTGGCGGCGCCATCTTCCAGCGACAGCCCGTCGACCGCCGCCATCGGGAAGTCGTTGCGGTCCAGCGACTTCGGCGGCGGGGCGTCGAAATAGGGGTTGGCCATCAAAGCGGCCAGCCGGTCCGCGGCCACCGTGCCGGCGGCGGCGATGCGGCCATCCTCGTCATAGCGCGCGCCGGTGTGGCGCTGCACCCAATCGTCGATCATGGCGCTGGCCGGGCCGGTGTCGAAGGCGGTGATGGTGTCGTCCTCGATCACCGTGACATTGCCGACGCCGCCGAGATTGAGCACCGCCAGCGGCCGGGGCAGGCCGCGGGCCAGGGCCGCATGATACAGCGGCGCGAAGGGCGCGCCCTGGCCGCCGGCCGCGACGTCGGCGGAGCGGAAATCATTGACGCAGGGGATGCCCAGCGCCGCCGCCAGCCGGGCACCGTCGCCGAGCTGCCGGGTGAAGCGCCGCTCCGGCCGGTGCAGCACGGTTTGGCCATGCATGCCGACCACGTCGACCGCATCCGGCGCCAGCCCGGCCTCTGCCATCAGCCGGCGCACGGCGGCGGCGTTCAGGTCCGTGACGGTCTCGGACAATTCGGCCAGCGCGTCGTGCTCGGCCCGCGCCGGGTCGCGCGCCACCGCCAGCAGGGCGCCGCGGATGGCGTCGCCATAAGGCATGGTCAGGGCCGGGCCGCGGCTGAACACCGCCTCGCCGTCGGTCTCGATCACCGCGACATCGACCCCGTCCATCGAGGTGCCGCTCATCAGGCCGATGGCGGTGCGCCGGGCTGCGGGCATGGACTTCGCCTTTCCTCACTCGAATCGCCCGACGATAGCGCCGAAGCGAGCCGGGCGGTATCCTCGGCTGCGCCGTCCTTTAATCACCCGGCCCGGGATGAACCTCCGCTTCATCGACGCCTTTTCCTGGATCGTGCGCCTGGGCAGCTTCCGGGCGGCGGCCGAGAAGCTGAATCTCAGCCAGGCCGCCGTCTCCAGCCGCATCGCGGCGCTGGAGGCGGAGCTGAACTGCAAGCTGTTCGACCGCACCAGCCGTGAGCTGCGCCTGACCCCGGCCGGCCGCAGCCTGGTGGCCTTCGCCGACCGGCTGCTGGCGATCCAGCAGGAGATGCGTGAAAGCCTGGGGCAGGACGAGACGGTCAGCGGCACGGTGCGGATCGGCGTGGTCGAGACCGTGGTGCACACCCTGCTGGTGCCCATCGTCGAGGCGCTGCAATCCGCCTATCCCGCCTTGGCGCTGGAGATCACGGCGGAGCCGACGCGGGCGCTGCAGGACCATCTGCGGCGCGGTGCCATCGACGTCGCGCTGCTGACCGACCCGGTGCTGGAGCTCGACATCCTGAACCAGCCGCTGTGCGAGCTGCCGATGGGCTGGGTCCGCCGGCCGCAGCCGATGGAGCGGGACCGGGTGGTGCCGCTGGCGGAGCTGGCCGGCGGCCCGATTATCACCTTCCCGCGCGGCTCGCAGCCCCATGCCGCGGTGCTGGAGGCGTTCCGCGCCGCCGGCACGGCGCCCGGCCTGCTGCATTGCGTCACCTCGATCGCCGCCATCCTGCGCCTGGTGCATGCCGGCATGGGCGTCGCCTCGATGCCGCTGGCGACGATCCATGACGAGCTGGCCGGCGGCCTGCTCGCCGTGGTCCCGGCCGATATCGGCCTGCCGCCGCTGCCGATCCTGGCCAGCTACCGGCCGGATCCCGCCAGCCGCCTGTTCGACCTGGTGGTCGATGTGGTCCGCGACGAGACGCGGCAGTTCTGCCAAACCCTCGGCCCCGCCTTCGCCCGGCCGCTGGGCGCACCGCCGGCCCTGGACTGATCGGAAAAATCGATCACGGCCGGCCGGAATAAACCGTTTGTCGCGGCCGCCTGGCGATTCCTAATCTTTCCGGATCAAGAGGCCGCCGCACCCGCGCGACGGGACGCGGCAGCCGGGAGGCAATGCTGCGTCGAACCGAAACGCGCATGGGAGCAGGGGATCAGATGGACAATGCCACTCAAGCCAGGCTGGCGGGCGCCGATCCGGCAGCGCTGCGGCTGATGCAGGCCGATACCGGGCCGGGACCTGGTGCCGCTGGGCGCCTGGCCGCGGCCAGCATGGTCGGCACCGCCCTCGAGTGGTACGACTTCATGATCTACAACACCATGGCGGCGTTGATCTTCAACCAGGTCTTCTTCCCGTCCGTGGACCCGATCGTCGGCACGCTGCTGGCGTTCTCGACCTATGCCGTGGGCTACATCTCCCGGCCGCTCGGCGGTGTGATCTTCGGCCGCCTGGGCGACAAGCTGGGCCGCCGCGCCGTGCTGGTGCTGACCCTGTCGCTGATGGGGCTGACCACCGCGCTGATGGCCGTGCTGCCAAGCTACGCCACCATCGGGGCCTGGAGCCCGGCGCTGCTGGTGGCGCTGCGCTTCGTGCAGGGCGTTGCGCTCGGCGGTGAATGGGCCGGCGCGGTGCTGCTGACGGTCGAACATGGCCGGGCGGACCGCCGCGGCCTCAACGCCTCCTGGGCCCAGGTCGGGCCGGCCGCCGGCACGCTGCTATCCTCGGCCGTTATCGCCGGCGTCACCGCCCTGCTGACCGACTATGATTTCGCCGCCTGGGGCTGGCGGGTGCCCTTCGCGCTCAGCGCCATCCTGGTGTTCTTCGGGCTGTGGATCCGCACCACGATCGACGAGACGCCGCTGTTCCGCGACCTGCAGGCGCGGCAGGAAACGGCGAAGGCGCCGGTCGGCGAGGTGATGCGCCACCATTGGCGGGCGCTGCTGATCGCCGGTGCCGCCCGCATCGGGCCGGATGTGATCTATTCGCTGCTGGTCGTGTTCAGCGTCACCTACATCACCCAGGTGCTGGGCCTGCCGCGGTCGCTGGCGCTGACCGCCCTCTTGTGCGGCGCGGCGCTGAACGCCGTGGCCACGCCGCTGTTCGGTGCGCTGACCGACCGGGTCGGCCGCCGCCCGGTCTATGCCGGCGGGCTGGTCGCGTCGCTGGTCTGGGGCGTCGCCTTCTTCGCCCTGGTCGACAGCCGCAGCACCGCGCTGATCATCTTCGCGATCAGCGTCGGCATGATCTTCCACGCCGCGATGTATGCGGCGCAGGGTTCCTTCATCACCGAACAATTCGCGCCGCGCGTGCGCTACACCGGGTCGTCAATCGCCTACACCTTCGGCAGCTTGGCCGGCGGCGGGGCGTTCGCACCGCTGATCATGGCGACGCTGCTGCGCGAGACCTCGGCCACCAGCGGCATCGCGATCTATGTCGTCGTCGCCCTGCTGGTGACCGGCATCGGCCTGGCTTGTGCCCGCGAAACGGCACGAAGCCTGGATTGACCATCGCCGGGGCTGATCCCGGCCCCTGATCCCGCAGCGAGACCAGTGATCATGAACCAGCCTTTTGCCCGTGAACTCGGCCTGGCGGAGCTATGCCCCGGCGGCACCGCCGCCGTCATCATCGCCGGCTGGGCCGGGCGCGACGCCGCCGCCGTGCGCCACCATATCGAGGAGCTGGCGGCGCTGGGCGTGCCGCCGCCGACGCGGACCCCGGTGTTCTACCGCGTCGCCGGCGACCGGCTGACCCAGGCCGAAGAGATCACGGTACTGGGCCCCCACAGCTCCGGCGAGGTCGAGCCGGTGCTGGTCTGGGCCGGGGGAGAGCTCTATGTCGGAATCGGCTCCGACCACACCGACCGCGATGCCGAGCGCGCCGGCGTCGCCCTGTCGAAGCAGCTCTGCCCCAAGGTGCTGGGCCGCCGGTTCTGGCGCTATGCCGACGTGGCCGACCGCTGGGACCAGCTGGTGCTGCGGGCAGAGGTCGAGGTCGGCGGCGTGACCCGGCTGTACCAGGACGGCCCGCTGTCGGCACTGCGCCCGGCGGAGGAACTGATCGCTCTGTATCGCGCGGAGGCCGGCGTGCTGGCGGATGGCAGCGTGATGTTCTGCGGCACGGTGCCGGCGCTGGGCGGCATCGCCCGCAGCGACGCCTTCCGGATGGAACTGCACGACCCGGCCACCGGGGCCAGCCTCAGCCATGCCTACCGCATCCGCGAGCTGCCCGTCATCGTGTGAACCAGGTGGCAGGGAAGGTTCCCAACGGGCGTTGACCTCGCCGGGCGAACCCGCCTTACTAACCTCCAATCAACAGGGGGGCGGGAGATGGGGCGGACGGTCTGGGCAATGTCAGCGGCGGTGGCGGCCGTCCTCGCCGGGTCGATGGCAGGGGCGCAGACGCTGGAGATCGCAACCGACCAGTCGCCGGTCGGGCTCGACCCGCATGTCGCCACCTCCTTCGCCACGGTGCTGGTCAATGGCTCGGTCTATGAGGGGCTGACCTCGGTCGACAAGGATCTGAAGGTGATCCCGGAGCTGGCCGAATCCTGGACCGTGTCGCCCGACGGGCTGACCTATGTCTTCACCCTGCGCCCGGGCGCGAAGTTCCAGGACGGGGCGTCGGTGACGCCGGCCGATGTCGCCGCCAGCTTCGCCCGGGTGCGCGACCCCAAGACCGGCTCGCCCTATGCCAGCCGCATCGACATGGTGAAGGACGTGGCGGGGAGCGGCGACCGGCAGGTGACGGTGACGTTGTCGACGCCCTCCGCCCCCTTCCTCGCCAACCTGCCGCAGATCGCGATCGTGCCGGCGGCGGCCGCGACCGGCGGCATCGACCTGCAGCGCAAGACCGACGGCACCGGCCCGTTCACGCTGAAGGAATGGGTGCCCGACACCTATCTGCTGCTGGCGAAGACCCCGGGCTATTGGCAGCAGGGGCTGCCGAAGCTGGACGCGGTGAAGATCAACATCGTGCCGGAAGCCTCGACCCGGCAGGTCGGCATCTCCGGCGGCACCTACCAAATGCTGCCGAATGTCGACCCGACCACGGCGGCGACGCTGCAGGGCACCGCCGGCGTCACCCTGCTGGAGACGACCGACCTGTCCTACACCCTGGTCGGCATGAATGTGGCGAAGCCGCCCTTTGACAACCCGAAGGTGCGCGAGGCGCTGAACACCGCGATCGACCGGGCCCAGATCGTCGAGGCCGCTTATTTCGGCAAGGGCCAGCCCGGCGGGCCGCTGTCGCCGGCGCTGAAGGACTGGGCGCTGCCGGTCGCCGATTTCCCCTGCTATGCCGCCGATCCGGAGAAGGCGAAGGCGCTGCTGGCCGAGGCCGGCCAGGCCCTGCCGCTCAAGGCCACCATGAACGTGCTCGGCTCGAACCAGAACGTGGTCGACGTTGCCCAGGTGGTGCAGGCCCAGCTCAATGCCGCTGGCTTCGACATCACCTTGAACGTGCAGGAGCAGGGCACCTTCATCCAGGATTGGCGCAACGCGAACTTCCAGCTCTTCGCCTCGGTCAATGGCGGCAGCGTCGATCCGGACGGCTACCTGTACCGGACCTTCCGCACCGGCGGTTCGACCAACGTGTTCAAATATTCGGACGCGGCGGTCGACAAGCTGCTGGATGACGGGCGCACCACGCTGGATCCGGCGAAGCGCAAGGCGATCTATGACGACCTGCAGAAGCGCTTGGCCTGCGACGGCCCGATCGCACACCTCGTCTACGGCCAGCTGTTCACAGCGGTGCGCGACGGCGTGACCGGCTACGAGATCACCGGCAACCGCTCGACCCGGTCGCTGCGGCAGACCTCGCTGGCGCAGTAGGCACGCCGTGGCCCGCTTCCTGACCGGCCGGCTGCTCGACCTCCTGGTTGTGCTGTTCGGCGTCTCGGTCGTGGCGTTCCTGATGATCCGGCTGATCCCGGGCGACGCGGTGCAGATCATGCTCGGCGCCAACAGCGAGGTGACGCCGGATCGGGTCGAGGCGCTGCGCCAGCGGCTCGGCCTCGACCAGCCGATGGTGGTGCAATATGTCGCCTGGCTCGGCGGCCTCCTGACCGGCGATCTCGGCACCAGCCTGTGGACCGGCCGGCCGGTGCTGGAGGAGATCACGGCCCGGATTGGCGTGACGATCGAGATCACCATGCTCGCCCTTGCGGTCTCGGTGGCGCTGGCGGTGCCGGCCGGCTGCCTGATGGCCTATTTCCGCAACTCGGCGCGGGATTACCTGGTGCGGGTCGTGACCATCGCCGGCGTCACCGTGCCGTCCTTCTGGCTCGGCGCGCTGCTGATCTACCTGTTCCACGGCATGTTCCCGGCCTTCCCGTCGATCGGCTTCGTGCCGCTGGCAGACGATCCCGTCGGCAATCTGCAGCGCATGCTGCTGCCGGTCACCGCCCTGGCCGTGCCGGTGCTGGCCTCGCTGTCGCGCATCGTCCGCTCGGCCATGCTCGATGCGCTGGGCCAGGACTACATCCGCACCGCCCGGGCCAAGGGCGTCAGCGAACGGGCGGTGGTGTTCGACCACGCTTTCCGCAATGCCATGATCCCCTTCGTCACCGCGCTCGGCATCTCCGCCGGCTACCTGTTCGGCGGCGCCATTGTGGTCGAACAGGTCTTCGCCCTGCCGGGGCTGGGCCGGCTGATGCTGGGCGCGATCGCCGAGCGCAACTACCCGCTGATCCAGGCCGCGATCCTCTTGGTCACCGCCGGCTTCGTGCTGGTCAATTTCGTCACCGACCTGCTCTACGCGGCGCTCGACCCGCGGATCGGCCTGCGATGACCGTCCCCGAAATCCTGGCGCCGCCGTCGCGCCGCCGCATCGCCGCGCCGCGCCACCCGCTGGTCTGGATCGGCGGTGCCCTGGTGATCCTGCAGGTCGCGGCAGCGGTGCTGGCACCCTGGATCGCGCCTTACGACCCGCTGGCGCAGCATGTGATCCAGCGGATGAAGCCGCCGAACGTCGGCTTCTGGCTCGGCACCGACCAGTTCGGCCGGGATGAGCTGTCGCGCATCCTGTACGGCTACCGCGCCTCGCTCGCCGCTTCCGCCAGCGCGGTGCTGCTGGCACTGCTGATCGGCGGCGGCCTCGGCGTCGCCGCGGCGGTGCGGGGCGGGTGGCTCGACCGCATCGGCATGCGGCTGATGGACATCCTGTTCGCCTTCCCGATCATCCTGCTGGCGATCGGCATCGTCGCCATGCTGGGCCCCGGCCCGACCACCACGGCGCTGGCGATCGGCATCGTCTACATCCCGGTCTTTGCCCGCCTGCTGCGCGGCCCGGCGCTGGTGGTGGCCGGCAGCCAGTATGTGCTCGGGGCCCGCGCCATCGGGGCGGGGGAAGGCCGGATCGTGTGGCACCACGTGCTGCCCAACCTGGCCAGCGTCATCCTGGTGCAGGCCAGCCTGGCGCTGTCGACCGCGATCCTGGTCGAAGCCTCGCTGTCCTTCCTCGGCCTCGGCACCCAGCCGCCGGCGCCGTCGCTCGGCCGCATGCTGGCGGAGGCGCGGGGCTACCTGTTGCTGTCGCCATGGGATTCGATCTTCTCCGGCCTTGCCATCCTGTTGGCGTCTTTCGGTTTCAACCTCCTGGGCGACGGGTTGCGCGACGCGCTCGACCCCAGGCTGCGGGGCAGCGGATGATGGGCGATGCAAGGACGATGGCGGCGGTGACGATCCGGCGGCCGGATCCCGCCGATTTGCCGGCCCTGGCCGAGGTCGCCTGCCGCAGCGTCCGCACCGCCTTCGCGCCGATCCTCCCGGCCGCGATCCTGGACCACAAGCGGCCGGAGGATTTCGCCCGCCGCTTCGGCCCCCGGCTGGACGACCTCCGCATCGCAGTGGTCGACGACAAGGGGGGCGATGCGGACGGGGCGCCGCTCGGCTTCTCGCTGATGACCGGCGCCCATCTCGACATGCTGTTCGTCGACCCGGCGGCGCAGGGCCGGGCGATCGGTTCGGCGCTGCTGGCCGATGCCGTCAAGCGCGGCTGCCGCACACTGGAAAGCTTCGCCCACAACCGGCTGGCCCGCGGCTTCTACGAATCCCGCGGCTTCCGGCTGTGCCGGACCACGCGGCGGCTGTATGAGGGCCTCGAACTGCCCTTCGTGCTCTACTCCCTGGTCGAGGATCGGGGCTGAAGCAGCCGATATACCGATGGAATTTTGATCCGGCGGGCGGGCAGCCTCACCGGCATGATGCGATCCATCGATGAACCGCCGCAACGCATGCCGGAAAATCAGGGATACGCCGTCCGCAAGGTCGCGGCGGCCGGACGGGGCGTGTTCGCCACAAGGCGGTTCACCCGCGGCGAGGTGGTTTGCCGCGACCCGGTGCTGCTGCTGGACCAGGAAGACTGGCGGCGCTGCGAAGCCACCATCCTGAACGACTATGTCTATGCCTGGCCGGAGGAGGGCCGGCCGCGTGCCGTCAGCCTGGGCATCGGCAGCCTGTTCAACGCCGGCGACGCGCCGAATGTCGATGTCGAGATCGATGTTGCGGCGAAGTCCCTGACCTTCCGGGCGATCCGGCCGGTCGAGCCGGGGCAGGAACTGATCCTGGATTATGGCTGGGGCGCCGGCGCCGCGGACCGCATCCGCGGCGGCAAGAGCCGGGCGCTGCACGCCGTCGGCTGACCGGGCCTGCAGCCGCCGACCCGACGCGGGGCTGCGTCCGGCCGCCGCAACGGCGTGATGCAAAACGCATTGCCCGATCGCCGGTTTGCCGATAAGTCTTGGGTCTGCCGTCTGAGACGGCCGTGGTGATTTGAGCCGACCGGCTTGCGGCCACGCTAATCTTCGCTAAAAGGTCGGTTGCGCGCAGATCCCGCACGCACCGCCTCCGGTCGAGTCGAGGAGTCGGTGAATGGATCGAGACCAAGCCCCACAGCTGCCCGAAGACGAATTCGGACCGGATACCACGCTGGTTCGCGGCGGCATCCGGCGAACGCCCTATGGCGAGACCTCCGAGGCGATCTTCCTGACCTCGGGCTTCGTCTATGAATCCGCGGCGGCGGCCGAAGCCCGCTTCACGGGGGAGGAGCCGGGCTTCGTCTATTCCCGCTACGGCAACCCGACGCTGGAAGTGCTGGAGACGCGCCTCGCGCTGCTGGAAGGGGCCGAAGGCTGCCACGTCACCGCCAGCGGCATGTCGGCGGTGTTCACCGCCCTGTTCAGCCATCTGCGCGGCGGCGACCATGTGGTGGCCAGCCGGGCGCTGTTCGGCTCCTGCTTCGTCATCCTCGGCACCATCCTGCCGCGCTACGGCATCACCACCACCTTCGTCGAAGGCGCCGACCTGGCGGCGTGGGAGGCGGCGATGCGGCCGAACACCCGCGCGGTGTTCCTGGAGACGCCGGCCAACCCGACCCTCGACCTCGTCGACGTCGCTGCGGTGTCGAAGATCGCCCATGCGGTCGGCGCCAAGGTGTTCATCGACAACGTCTTCGCCACGCCGCTGGGCCAGAAGCCGCTCGAACTCGGCGCCGACGTGGTGATCTACTCCGCCACCAAGCAAATCGACGGCCAGGGCCGGGTGCTCGGCGGCGCGGTGCTGGCGGACAAGAAGTTCCTGACCGACGACTTCCTACCCTATTACCGGCACACCGGCCCGGCGCTGTCGCCGTTCAACGCCTGGGTGCTGGTGAAGGGGCTGGAGACGCTGGCCCTGCGGGTCGAACGCCAGGTTGCCAGCGCCCATCGCCTGGCGCAGCTGGTCGAGGCGCATGCGGCGGCCAAGGCGGTGCGTTATCCCTGGCTGGAAAGCCACCCGCACCACGAACTGGCAAAGCGCCAGATGAAGAATGGCGGCACGCTGGTGGCGTTCGACCTGGGCAGCAAGGCTTCGGCCTTCGCCTTCCTTGACGCGCTGCAGCTGGTCGACATCTCCAACAATCTCGGCGACACCAAGTCGCTCGCCACCCACCCGACCACCACCACCCACCGGGCGATGGAGGCGGCGGACCGCGCCGCCATGGGCATCACCGAAGGGCTGGTGCGGCTGTCGGTCGGGCTTGAGGGGATTGCGGACCTGGAGCGCGACCTGTCGCGCGCCCTGGACGCCGCCCGTCGGGCGGGCTGACCCGCCCGACTGACTTGGACTGACTGCGGGCCGGGTGAAGTCACAGGAAGGGTGAGGCAAGGCGCCGCGCCTGCGGTTCCCGGCGACCGGATCGGCGTCCTTCTACGTTGAGTCGAATGAAGGGGGAAGACTGATGTCCCTGGAGTTCGAACGATGAGATGGAAGCTTGCCATGGCCGCCGCAGCCGGGCTGGCCGTCGCCGCCCTGGCGGCGCCGGCGGCGAATGCGGCGCCTGGATACACAACAACCGCGCTCAGCCTGCGGGCCGGCCCCGGGCGTGACTACCCGGCGGTCCTCAGGTTGCGGCCCGGTACGCAGGTCGAGATCTTCGGCTGCCAGCAAGGCTGGGACTGGTGTGACATCGGCGTTGGGCCGGATCGTGGCTGGGTGTCCGGACGCTTTCTGCAGGCCGATTACCAGAGCCACCGCCGTGGCCTGGTCGAGGTCGCCCCGCAGATCGGGGTGCCTTTCGTCACGTTCGACTTCGGCCATTATTGGGGCGACCACTATCACGGACGTCCGTGGTACTCCGATCATGATCGTTGGGGCCGCCGGTAACCAATCGCTGCCTGTACCGATGAAAAGGGCGGCCCCCGCGGGGGCCGCCCTGACTCATTCGGCCGCCCGTTTCATTCAGCCGGAGGGGCGGCCGGGGTTGCGGCCGGCGGCTTCGGCGCGATCGAGGCGCCCATCAGCTTCTCATGCACCCATTCGCGGACCCGCTGCAGGGTGACGTACAGCATCGGGATCAGGAAGATGCCGAGGGCCGAGGCCGCGATCATGCCGCCGAACACCGAGGTGCCGACGCCGCGCCGGCTGGCCGCGGCGGCGCCCACCGCCGTCACCAGCGGGATCAGGCTGAGGATGAAGGCGAAGCTGGTCATCATGACCGGCCGGAACCGCAGCCGGGCACCCTCGATCGCGGCATCGGTGATCGACAGGCCTTCCTCGCGCTTGGCCTTGGCGAATTCGACGATCAGGATGCCGTTCTTGCTGGCCAGGGCGATCAGCACGATGATGCCGATCTGGGCGTAGATGTCGCTCGACAGCCCCGCGATCCACAGCGCCGCCAGGCCGCCGACGATGCCGACGATGACCGACAGCAGCACGCCGATCGGGATCGACCAGCTCTCATACAGCGCGACCAGGAACAGACAGGCGAACAGCACCGCCAAGCCGAGGATGAAGCCGGTCTGGCCGGATGCCTCCAGCTCCTGCAGCGCCGTGCCGGTCCATTCGAAGCCATAGCCCGGTGGCAGGGTGGCCGCCGAGACCTTGGTCATCGCCGCCAGCGCGTCGCCGGAGCTGTAGCCCGGCGCCGAGCTGCCGAGGATGCTGACCGCCCGGTAGTTGTTGTAGCGGGTGATGAACAGCGGCCCGAGCTGCAGCTTGGCCTCGACCAGCGACCGCATCGGCACCATCTGGCCGGATGAGGACCGGACATAGATGCGGTAGATGTCGTCGACCGTCCGCCGGTCCTTGGCCTCGCCCTGGGCGATCACCTGCCAGGTACGGCCGAACAGGTTGAAGTCGTTGATGTAGGCCCCGCCCAGCGTCGCCTGCAGCGCGTTGAAGATGTCGCTGACCAGGACGCCCAGCGTCTGCGCCTTCTCGCGGTCCAGGTTCAGGTAGATCTGCGGCGTGTTGGCGTTGAAGGTGGTGAAGACCTGGGTCAGCCCCGGCGTCTGGTTGCCGGCCACGACCAGCCCCTGGGCCACCGATGCCAGCTCGGTTGGGGTTTTGCCCTCGAGATCCTCAAGCTGGTACTGGAAGCCGCCGGAGGAGCCGAGGCCGATGATCGGCGGCAGGTTCAGCGGGATCACCAGCGCGTCGCGGACGCCCGCGGTGCGGATCGCGACCTGCCGGATCACGCTGAACACCGTGATGCCCTGCGCCGTGCGTTCCTCGAACGGCTTCAGCGCCACCACCAGGAAGCCGGCATTGGGTTCGGCCAGCCCGTCGATGAAGCTGCGGCCGATGATGCCGGTGATGTCGGCGACGCCGGGGATGTCCTTCACCAGGTCCTCGACCTGCTGCACCGACTGCGAGGTGCGGCTGACCGAGGCGGCGGGGGGCAGCTTGATCTCGATGAAGAACAGGCCCTGGTCCTCTTCCGGCAGGAAGCCGGTCGGCGTCGCCGAATTGAGGACATAGGCCAGGCCTGCGAAGCCGGCGACCAGCACGATCGACAGCACCGCCACCCGCACCAGCCGGGTGACGATCCAGGCATAGCCGTCGCGCACCTTGTCGATGCCGGCGGACATCTTGGCCATGGCGCGGCCGTACAGCCCCGGGCGATGTCCGGCGGTGTGCGGCTTCAGGAAGATGCCGCACAGCGCCGGGCTCAGCGTCAGGGCGTTCAGGGCCGAGATCAGCATCGCCACCGAGACGGTGACGGCGAATTGCGAATACAGCGCGCCGGTGATGCCCGGGATGAAGCCGACCGGCACGAACACGGCCAGCAGCACCATGGTGATGGCCAGGATCGGCGCGGTGATCTCGCGCATCGCCAGCTTGGTCGCCTCCTTGGCCGGCAGGCCCGTCTCGGCCATCACCCGCTCGACGTTCTCGATCACGACGATCGCGTCGTCGACGACGATGCCGATCGCCAGGATCATGGCGAAGAGCGAGATGGTGTTGGCCGAGAAGCCCATGGCCAGCAGCACGGCAAAGGTGCCGATCAGCGACACCGGCACGGCGATCGTCGGGATGATCGTGGCGCGCAGGTTGCCGAGGAAGATGAAGACGACGATCACCACCAGGATGAACGCCTCGATCAGGGTCTTGATGACCTCGTCGATGGTCTGGCTGACGAACACCGTGGTGTCGTAGGTGATCTTGTAGTCGACGCCCTGCGGGAAGCGCGCCTTCAGCGTCTCCATCGCCTTGCGCACGCCGGCGGCGGCGTCGACGGCGTTGGACCCGGGCGACTGGAAGATGCCGATGACCGCGGCCGGGGCGCCGTTCAGCCGGCCCACCGTGTCGTAGGACTGGGCGTTCAGCTCCAGCCGGGCGACGTCGCGCAGGCGCACCACCGACCCGTCGGGGTTGGCGCGCAGGATGATGCTTTCGAACTGCTTGGTGTCGGTCAGCCGGCCCAGCGTCTGCAGGTTGATCTGGATCTGCTGGTCGTCCGGCATCGGCTGAGCGCCGATGCGGCCGACCGCGGCCTGGATGTTCTGGCTCTGGACCGCCTTGATGATGTCGTTCGGGGTCAGGCTGAAGCTGGTCAGCGAGTCCGTATTGTACCAGATCCGCATCGCATAGTTCTGGGTGCCGAACAGCGACGCCTGGCCGACGCCGGTCACGCGGCCGAGGGCATCGACCACGTTGATGATGGCGTAGTTGTTCAGGAACAAATCGTCCTGGCTCTTGTCCGGCGAGTACAGGGTGACGAGCTGCAGAATCGCCGAGGACTGCTTCTTCACCGTCAGGCCCTGCGCCGTCACCTCCTGCGGCAGCTTCGGCTCGGCCAGGGCGACGCGGTTCTGGACGTTGACGGTGTTGATGTCGGGGTTGGTGCCGACGGCGAAGCTGACGGTCAGCGAATAGGAGCCGTCGCTGCCGCTGGTCGACGACATGTACAGCATGTTGTCGACGCCGTTGACCTGGGCCTCGATCGGCTGCGCCACGGTCGCTTCGACGGTGTCGGCGCTGGCGCCGGGATAGGCGCCGCTGACCGAGACCTGCGGCGGCACGATGTCGGGGAACTGGGCGATCGGGATCGCGCTCATCGCGATCAGGCCGGCCAGGGTGATGACGATCGCGATGACGATCGCGAAGCGGGGCCGATCGACGAAGATCGAGGACAGCATGGGGTCAGTTCCCCGTCGGCTTGGCCGGTGTTGCCGGGGCGGGTGTGGAAGCCGGAGCACCCGTGGCGCCGGTGGTCTGGTCGGTCGGCGTGTCCGCCACCGGCGCCGGGTTCACCACCTGGCCGGGGCGGACCTTCTGCACCCCGTCGACGATGACGACGTCGCCATCCTTCAGCCCCTCCGTCACCACCACGTCGGCGCCCTGGGTCGAGCCGGTGGTGACATGGCGGGTGGCGGCCTTGTTGCCGTCGCCGACCACCAGCACGTAGTTGCCGGTCTGGTCGCTCAGGATGGCGCGCTGCGGGATCGCCAGCGCCTCGACCGGGTCCTTGCGGCCTGCCGTCACCCGGGCGTACTGGCCGTCGATCAGCAGCCGCTCGGGGTTGGGGAACTCGGCGCGCACATTCAGCGTGTCGGTGTTCTGGTCGACCTTGACGTCGGTGAAGTTGATCTTGCCGTCATGCGGGTATTCCGTCCCGTTCGCCAGGGTCAGCTTGACCAGCACGTCCTCGGGCGCCACGCCGCCTTTGCCGGCCCGGGCCTGGACGTCGAGGATGAAGCGGTCGCTGACCGGGAAGGTGACGTAGATCGGGTCCTGGCTGACGATGGTCGCCAGCGCCCCAGTGCTCGGTCCGACCAGCGCGCCGACGCTATAGGTCGAGATGCCGACGCGGCCATCGAAGGGGGCGGCGATCTGGGTGTAGCCCAGGTTGATCTGCGCCTGCTCCAGCGCCGCCTGGTTCTGCTCCACCGCCGCGGCCGACGACTTCTCCTGGGCGATACGGTCGTCCAGGGTGGACTGCGCGACGTTCTGGTTCTTGATCAGCTCACGGGCGCGGTCGGTCTGCAGCTTGGCGTTGTCGGCGGTGGCCTGGGCGCTGGCGAGGTTGGCCTGCGCCTGGTCGACCGAGGCCTGGTAAGTGTCCTTCTCCAACACGAACAGCAGGTCGCCGGCCTTCACCTCCTGGCCTTCGGTGTAGTTGCGCTGCTTCAGGAAGCCCTCGACCCGGGCCACCAAATCCACCTTGTTGATCGCCTGGACCCGGCCGATGAAGCTGGTGCCCTCGGTCACCGGCCGCTTGGCCGCGGTGACGACGCCGACGGCCGGGGGCGGCATCTGCGGCGCCTGGGCCTGCTTGTCCGACGACTCGTTGCAGCCCGCGAGAAGCAGAAGGCCGAAGGATGCGGCGAGCGGCATGCGGTACCGTCTTGCGGTCCAGGATCCCGACATGATCGGCATGTCTCCTTCGGCAGTGGTGAATACTGGGATCGCTGAGCGATATTGCGCAGGAATCGATCTGGTAATGCGGCACGGTATCATTGTTTCCGCGCCGGCAAACAGCTTTGACACCGGCCGTGGGCGGAACATCACGGTCCTGTCACGGGTTCGTGAGCAAACAAGAATGCAAACAAGAATTGGGAGTCGTCCGATGAAACCTTGGTCGGGCTTCGGCGTTGCCGCCGTCCTGATCGCCGCCATGGCAGGCCAGGCGCAGGGACAGATTCAGCCGGTCGATCCGCTGACGGCGCCACCGCCGCCGCCATCGACTCCGACTCCGTCACAGCCGCTCGTCGCGCCCGGCCTGCCATCACGGTCGGCCCTGCCCGTCGTGCCGGCCGTGCCGACCGCCGCATCAGACCCCGGCCGGACCGTACAGGTGGCGCAGCGGCAGGCGCATCCGGGCGGCGTGGTGATGTCGCTGACCAGCGTCACCTTCCGCTCCGACAGCATCATCGTCAGCGCCAGCATCATCAATGCCTCAGGCCGCGCCGCTTGGCTCAACCGCAGCAACGGGATGGTGCTGATCGACGATCGCGGGCATGGCTACCAGTTCCTGCCGCCGCCGGACAATCCGGAGGTGCAGATCGCGCCGCAATCCCAGGTCACGGCCAATTTCGTCTTCGTCGGCACCATCGACCCCGGCGCCCGGATGGTGGAGCTGGAGACCAACCAGGCCGGCAGCCGCAGCGACCGGCTGACGGCGGCGCCGCTGTTCCAGTTCCGCCTGCCGGTGTCGTGAGGCGGGAGCCTAGATGAAGATCAGCTGGCCGTCGCGCGGCGATTCCGCCAGCAGCGTGACGACGCCGGCGATCTCGGCCGGCACCGCGAGGTCGGCGGCGGCGAGGCCGAGCGCGCGCAGGCCCATCTCGCAGGCGATGAACCGGACCCCGAGCGCGCGGCAGGCGTCCAGCAGCTCGGCGAAGGTCGCGACCTTGCGCGCGCCGAAATCCGCCTCTCGTACCTCGGCGTCGCCGTCCAGCTGGCGCCAGCCCTCGGGCAGCAGGGCGCGCAGCGCCTGGCCGGTGAAGAACAGCAGCGCCGGCCGGTTGGTCGCCACGGCGGCGCTGGCCAGCACCAGGGCATAGTGCACGCGGTCGAAGCGGCCGTCGAACACCACGATCGACAGCGCGCCGATGCCGGCCGGACCCTCAGCCATGGGCCGGGTCGTGGTGATGCGACAGGTTGGTCAGCGTGGGGTGGCTGCCGCACAGCGGGCAGTCCGGGTCGCGCGGCAGGGCGATCTCGCGCAGCCTCGCGTCCAAGGCATCATACAGCAGCAGCCGGCCGGACAGGCCTTCGCCGATGCCCAGGATCTCCTTGATCGTCTCGATCGCCTGCATCGACCCCAGCACGCCGGGCAGGGCGCCGAACACCCCGGCCTCCGAACAGGTCGGTACCGTGCCCGGGTCGGGCGGCGCCGGGAACAGGCAGCGATAGCAGGGGTGCGGGTCGCCGAGATGCGCCTTGAAGGTCGACAGCTGGGCCTCGAAGCGCAGCATCGCGGCCGACACCAGTGGCCGGCCCGCGAGGTAGCAGGCGTCGTTGAGGAGGTAGCGGGTGGCGAAGTTGTCGCTGCCGTCGACCACGATGTCGAAGGCGGCCACGCGCTCCAGCGCCGTCGCCGCGGTCAGCCGGTCGGCGAAGCGTTCGACCTGGACCTCGGGGTTCAGCGCCTGCAGCCGGATGATCGCGCTGTCGACCTTCAGCTGGCCCAGCGTCGTGGTGTCGTGCACCACCTGGCGCTGCAGGTTGCTCAGCTCGACCACATCGTCGTCATAGATACCGATGGTGCCGATACCGGCGGCGGCGAGATAGAGCAGGAGAGGGGAGCCGAGGCCGCCGGCGCCGATCACCAGCACGCGGGCGGACAGCAGCTTCTGCTGGCCCTTGCCGCCGACCTCGGGCAGCAGGATGTGCCGCGCATAGCGCTTGATCTGGGCGTCGGTGAAGCTCATTCCGCCAGAATAGCGGCGTCTAGCATGATCCGCGAGCCTGTTGCGCTGCGGCGTGTCGACCGGATGGGGCCTTATGGCACGCGCGAAGGCGCGTGAAGCGAATCGCCGGTCTGTGGCATATTCTTTCCCGACCTAAGAAATACCGGAACCGCTGCCAGGCCGGTTCCAGAGGAGAAGCGCCATGGATCTCGATCCGGTCCTGTTGTCGCGGTTCCAGTTCGGCTTCGTCATGTCGTTCCACTTCCTGTTCCCGGCCTTCACAATCGGGCTGGCGAGCTGGCTGGCGGTGCTGGAAGCGATGTGGCTGAAGACCGGCCACGCCGAATACCGGACGCTGTACAAGTTCTGGATCAAGATCTTCGCCGTGTCCTTTGGCGTCGGCGTCGTCACCGGCATCGTCATGACCTACCAGTTCGGCACGAACTGGAGCGAGTTGTCGCGGGTCGGCGGCAGCATCCTCGGGCCGCTGCTGGGCTATGAGGTGGTGATGGCCTTCTTCCTCGAGGCCGGCTTCCTCGGCATCATGCTGTTCGGCTGGGACAAGGTCCCGCGCGCCGTCCATCTCGCCGCCACCATCGCCGTCGCCGTCGGCACCGCGATGTCGGCCTTCTGGATACTGTCGGCCAATTCCTGGCTGCACACCCCGGTGGGGTACGAGCTGGTGAACGGCGTGGTCGAGCCGGTCGACTGGCTGGCCATCGTGTTCAACCCATCCTTCCCGATCCGCTTCCTGCACACGGTAACCGCGGCCTACCTGACCACGGCCTTCGTCATCATCGGCGTCTCGGCCTGGTACCTGCTGCGCAGCCGCGCCGTGCTCGAATCGCGGCGCGCCTTCTCGATGGGCCTGTGGCTGATCGCGATCGTGGCGCCGCTGCAGATCGTCCTCGGCGACCAGTCGGGGCTCGAGGTGCGCGAACACCAGCCGGCCAAGTTGGCGGCGATCGAGGCGCATTGGGACACCGGTGGCGACGTGCCGCTGATCCTGTTCGCCTGGCCCGACCAGGCCGGCGAGAAGAATAACTTCGTGGTCGAGATCCCACATATCGGCTCGCTGATCCTGACCCACAGCTGGGGCGGCTCGGTGCAGGGGCTGAAGGATTTCCCGCCGCAGGACCGGCCGTCGGTCGCGACCGTATTCTGGACCTTCCGCATCATGGTCGGCCTCGGCTTCCTGATGCTCGGCGCCGGGCTGCTCGGCCTGGTGCTGCGCGCCACCGGCCGGCTGTACGACAGCCGCTGGTTCCAGCGCATCATGGTGGCGATGATCCCGTCCGGCTTCGTCGCAGTGATCGCCGGCTGGTACACCACCGAGATCGGGCGCCAGCCCTGGGTGGTGCAGGGCCTGCTGCGCACCGAGGACGCGCATTCGCCGGTCGGCGGCGGCAGCGTGCTGCTGTCGGTGGTCCTGTTCGTGCTGATCTACGGGATGCTGCTCGGCTCCGCCGTCTACTACATCGTCAAGCTGATCCGGATCGGGCCGGAAGCGCCGGAGGCCGATCGCGAGGACACCTTCAAGACCCCGGCGCGGCCGTTCTCGCTGCCGGACGCTTCTCTCGAATCCGGGGAGTGACGCCATGATGCCGGAAGTGTGGACCATCGCCACCGTCCTGCCGCTGATCTGGGCGGCGGTCGCCGCTGGCGGCGTGTTCATGTATGTGCTGATGGACGGGTTCGACCTCGGCGTCGGCATCCTCTTCCCCTGGGCCCGCAGCGAGGAGGACCGCGACTTGATGATGGGGTCGGTGGCGCCGATCTGGGACGGCAACGAGACCTGGCTGGTGCTGGGCGGCGTCGCACTGCTCGCCGCCTTCCCGCTGGCCTTCTCGATCATCCTGCCGGCCCTGTACCTGCCGATCACCTTCATGGTGATGGGGCTGATCTTCCGCGGCGTCGCCTTCGAATTCCGGTTCAAGGCCCACAGCAGCAAGTGGCTGTGGACCACGGCCTTCAGTGGCGGCAGCCTGTTCGCCACCTTCTTCCAGGGCGTGGTGCTGGGCACCTTCGTCCAGGGCTTCCCGACGGCCGGCACCCATTATGCCGGCGGCTCGTTCCTCTGGGTCTCGCCATTCGCCCTGATGACCGGCGTGGCCATGATCTTCGGCTACGGGCTGCTCGGCGCCGGCTGGCTGGTGATGAAGACCGAAGGCACGCTGCAGGCCTGGGCCCGCCGGGCCATGGTCCGGGTGCTGTTCGGCGTGCTGGTCGCCATGGCCGTGGTCAGCCTGTGGGTGCCGCTGCTGGACCACAGCATCGCCGATCGCTGGTTCACCTGGCCCAACCTCGCCTATTTCGCGCCGGTGCCGATCCTGGTGGTGCTGCTGGCATGGCGGCTGTGGCTGTCGCTGCAGCGCGGCTCCGACCACGGGCCGTTCCTGTACACGCTCGGCCTGTTCGTGCTCGGCTACACCGGCCTGGCCATCAGCCTGTTCCCGAAGATTGTGCCGCCGAACCTGACGATCTGGGACACGGCGTCGTCGGCCTCGTCGCAGCTGTTCCTGCTGGTCGGCGTCTTGTTCCTGATCCCGCTGATCCTGACCTACACCACCTATTCCTACTGGGTGTTCCGCGGCAAGGTGAAGGCGGGCGACGGCTATCACTGATCCGCTGTTGCGGAACCGGCGGCCGGAGTAGTCTCCGCGCCAATGCCGCTTCTCAGGAGACACATCATGGCCGGATCGGGTTACCGCAAGGACCGTATCGGCAACCACAAGCTGCACCCGGAGACGCTGATGCTCGGGTACGGCTACGACCCGACCCTGTCCGAGGGTGCGGTCAAGCAGCCGGTGTTCCTGACCTCGACCTTCGTGTTCAAATCGGCCGAGGACGGCCGCGATTTCTTCGACTACACGTCCGGCCGGCGCGAGCCGAAGCCGGGCGTTGATGCCGGCCTCGTCTACACCCGCTTCAACCACCCCAACAGCGAGATCGTCGAGGATCGCCTGGCGATCCATGAAGGCGCCGAGGCGGCGGGCATCTTCTCCAGTGGCATGTCGGCGATCGCGACCACGCTGCTGGCCTTCGCCCGGCCGGGCGATGTCATCCTGCACAGCCAGCCGCTGTATGGCGGCACCGAGACGCTGATCGCGCGCACGCTGCTGCCGTTCCAGATCAACGCCATCGGCTTCGCCGACGGGGTCGACGAGGCGGTGGTCCGCGCCGGCGCCGAGGCGGCGATGGCCAAGGGCCGGGTCTCGGTGATCCTGGTCGAGACGCCGTCGAATCCGCTGAACACCCTGGTCGACCTCGACCTGATGCGGCGCATCGCCGACGAGATCGGGGCAAAGCAGGGCCATCTGCCGGTGATCGTCTGCGACAACACCCTGCTGGGTCCGATCTTCCAGAAGCCGATCCTGCACGGCACCGACATCGTGGTCTATTCGCTGACCAAATATGTCGGCGGCCACAGCGACCTCGTTGCCGGCGCGGTGCTCGGCCGCCGCGACCAGGTGCGGCAGGTCAAGCTGCTGCGCGGCGCCATCGGCACCCAGCTCGATCCGCACTCGGCCTGGATGATCGCCCGGTCGCTGGAGACCCTGTCGCTGCGCATGAACGCGGCCTGCCGCAGTGCCGAGACCGTGACCCGGTTCCTCAGCGAGCATCCGCAGGTGGCGAAGGTCTACTACCCCTCGCTGCTGCCGGCCGACAGCCCGGAGCGGGCGGTGTTCGACCGGCAATGCACCGGCGCCGGCACCACCTTCTCCTTCGACATCAAGGGCGGCCAGGCCGAGGCGTTCCTGTTCCTGAACGCGCTGCAAGTCTTCAAGCTCGCGGTCAGCCTCGGCGGCACCGAATCCCTGGTCTGCCACCCGGCGACCACGGTGCATTCCGGCGTGCCGAAGGAAACCCGGGAGCGGATCGGCATCTCCGACGCCACCATCCGCGTCTCGATCGGCATCGAGCACACCGACGACCTGATCGCCGACCTGACCCAGGCCCTGGCGGCGGCAGAAGGCTGACGTCACGGCGCCTGTCCCTTTCCCCTGTCATTGCCGGGCTTGACCCGGCAATTTAGAGACTATCGACAGCCTCTGGATGCCCGGATCAAGTCCGGGCATGACAGCGTGAGCAGGGCGCCGTGCCTACACCCGCGGTGTCTCGACCAGCGGCAGCAGGCGGGAATCCTCCAGCGCGGCGGTCCGGTGGCCGATGCCGGCGAGATAGGCCTGGTCGGTGGCGAAGGCCAGGAAGGCGTCGACGCTGCTCTGGCGCACCAGCGCGGTCATGTCCCAGCGTTCCTCCGCCGGCCCGATCAGGAAGCGGCCGCCATCGCCCAGGAACAGCAACTCGCCGCCGCTTGCCTGCAGGTAGGGCAGGGTGTGGTCGATGTAGCGGCGGAAGGCCTCGGCACCGCTGATGGGCTCGGGCGGCGCCAGCTCCGGCGTCGCCGCATAATCGGCGACCGCGCGGAAGCGCAGCAGGTTCAGCATGACGACGGGGCCCGTGATCCCGCGGATGACGAAGGCGCGCCCGGCATCCTGGGTCGGGTCGAGGTAACGGGTCTGTCCGGCTGCCGTGGTCACGACGATGCCTCCTGCTGTGGTTCGCAGGATATATCCGGGTGAAATAGGAGCGTCAATATCACCCGGGTGTTATGCCGGCCCATGCCGCGCCGTTCAGTGCCGGTTCGACCCGATGATGCAGGAGATGTCGGCGCCTTTGACATAGGTCAGGGCACGGTCGGAGAGCCAGCCGGTGCGGTAGGTGTAGATGGTGCCGGTGGGGTCCACCTGGACGCCATATGCGTCCGGGGCCGTGAACACGACGCGGCCGCGCAGGTTGGTGCAGACGATGTGGACCGATTCCATCTCGTCGACCGGGGTCGGCTGCTCAGCGCGCGCGGCAGGTCCGCCGAGACTCGCGGCCAAGCCGCCCGCGATGAGGAGAGCCCCGACCCGATGCCTCACGGCCGTGCTCAGATCTCGGCCGCCTCGGCGTTGCGCGGCGCGGCCGGCATGCCGATGGCGTGGTAGCCGGCAT
>NZ_JBYRFX010000948.1:0-20851 GCF_057815775.1 Inquilinus sp. | reverse complement strand
GCGCCAGCTGATCCTCGCCGGCGAGGAGATCGTCAACGACGCCTACAAGCTCGACAACGAGTTCGACGGCCCGGCCCAGATCCAGGAGGGCGAGGAAAAGCTCTACCGCCTGTCCAGCTCCGGCGTGCTGCGCAAGGATTTCGAGCCGTTCGGCGACATCCTGGCCCGCGCGGTCGAAGCTGCGGGCAAGGCGCTGGAGCGCGACACGCCGCTGACCGGCGTGACCACCGGCCTGGCCGAGATCGACAAGATGATGGGCGGCATGCAGCCGTCGGATCTGATCGTCCTGGCCGGCCGCCCCGGCATGGGCAAGACCGCGCTGGCCACCAACATGGCCTTCAACGCCGCCACCGCCTATCTGCGCAAGAACGGCAAGGAAGGCGCTGTGGTCGGCTTCTTCTCGATGGAAATGTCGTCCGACCAGCTGGCCGTCCGTATCCTGTCCGAGGTGGCCGAGATCCCGTCGGAAAAGATCCGCAAGGGCGACATGAAGCGGGCCGACTTCCCGCGGGTGGTCGAGGCCGCCAACCTGATCCGGCAGACCCCGTTCTTCGTCGACGACACCGCCGGCGTTTCGATCAGTACGTTAAGAACACGTGCCTTGCGCTTGAAACGGCAGCATAATCTCGGCATGCTTGTGGTCGACTACATCCAGCTGATGAGCGCCGGAACGACCAAGAGGAACGAGAACCGGGTGCAGGAAATCTCCGAAATCACCCGTGGCCTGAAGATCCTGGCCAAGGATCTGAGCATCCCGGTGATCGCCCTGTCCCAGCTGTCGCGCCAGGTCGAGAACCGCGAGGACAAGCGGCCGCAGCTGTCCGACCTTCGCGAATCCGGCTCGATCGAGCAGGACGCCGACGTGGTCATGTTCGTCTATCGCGAGGCCTACTACCTGTCGAAGGGCGAGCCGCCGGAAGGCACGCCGGAGCACCAGGACTGGATGGCGGCGATGGACCGGGTGCACAACGTGGCCGAGGTGATCGTTGCCAAGCAGCGCCACGGCCCGACCGGCACGCGGCGCCTGCATTTCGAGGGCCAGTATACCAAGTTCTCGAACCTGCAGACCGACCCGAGCTTCGATGACCAATGAGGCTGCGGCGCTCGGCCGGGCCGGCGCCCTGCTGACCATCGACCTCGACGCTGTCGTGGAGAACTGGCGTCGCCTGTCGGGCCGCTCGGCGCCGGCGGAATGCGGCGCCGTCCTCAAGGCCGACGGCTACGGCCTGGGCGCCGCGGAAATCGGCCGGGCCTTGGCCGCCGCGGGCGCCCGAACCTTCTTCGTCGCCCATCTCGAAGAAGCCCTGGCGCTGCGGGCGGTGCTGGGTGAATCTCGCATCGTCGTCCTGAACGGCCTGCTGCCGGCCTTCGCGGCCGACTACAGCACCCATCGCCTGATCCCGGCGCTGAACGACCCGGCGGAGATCGCAGCCTGGGCCGGCCATGCCGCGGCGCTGGGCCGCCCCCTGCCCGGCTTCGTCCATCTCGACAGCGGCCTGAACCGCCTCGGCCTCGCGCCGGCCGATCACGACCGGCTGGCCGCCGACCCGTCCGTGCTGGCCGGTATCGCGCCGGTCACCTGGATGACGCACCTGGCCTGCGCCGAGGCGCCGGACAATCCGATGAACCGGGTCCAGCTGGACCTGTTCCGCCAATCGGTCTCGCGCCTGCCGGCGGCGCCGGTCAGCATCGCCAATTCTTCCGGCATCTTCCTCGGGCCGGACTTCCACGGCGACCTCACCCGTCCCGGCGCGGCGCTGTACGGGGTCAACCCGACGCCAGGCCGGGCCAACCCAATGGCGCCGGTGGTGCGGCTGGCCGCGAGAATCCTGCAGATCCGCCGCGTTGACACCCCCATGACCGTTGGATACGGTGCCGCGCACCGCGTGGAGGGTCCGGCCAGGCTCGCGACGATTGCCGTGGGCTATGCCGACGGCGTTCTGCGTGCCGCGAGTGGTCGTGGCACCGTGCGTATCGCTGGCTTCACCGCGCCGATCACCGGCCGCATCTCGATGGATCTGATCACGGTGGATGTCACCCACATTCCCGAACCGCTGGCCGCCCCCGGCGCCCTGGCCGAGATCATCGGTCCGGAGCTGCCGCTCGACCGCGTGGCCGAGAGCGCCGGCACCATCGGCTATGAGATCCTGACCAGCCTCGGCCGGCGCTATGCCCGCCGCCATGTCGGCGGGGCCGCATGAATTTCCACGCCGCGATCGGGCGGACCTTCCTCGGCTTCCTGGCCGCCGTCGGCCGCATCGCCCTGTTCGCCGGGAACGGGCTGGTGCAATGCGTCCGGCCGCCCCTCTATCCCCGGCTGTTCCTGCGCCAGATCGTCGACATCGGCTACTACTCGCTGCCGGTGGTCGGGCTGACGGCGCTGTTCACCGGCATGGTGCTGGCGCTGCAGACCCAGGCGGGGTTCAGCCGCTTCGGCGCCGGCGGCCTGGGTGCCGATGTCGTCCTGCTGTCGGTGGTGCGCGAGCTGGGGCCGGTGCTGGCCGGGCTGATGGTCGCCGGCCGCATCGGCGCCTCGATGGCCGCCGAGATCGGCACCATGCGGGTGACCGAGCAGATCGATGCGCTGAGCACCCTGTCGACCAACCCATACAAGTATCTGGTGGCGCCGCGGCTGGTCGCCGGCCTGCTGATGCTGCCCTGCCTGGTCGTCGTCGCCAACATCATCGGCGTGTTCGGCGGTTTCCTGATCAGCGTCTACCGGCTCGGCTACAACCCGTCGGCCTATGTGGTCGCGACCCTGCAGGGCCTCCATGTCGAGGACGTCGTCCTCAGCCTGGTCAAGGCCGCGGTGTTCGGCTTCGTCGTCGCGCTGATGGGCAGCTATCACGGCTACAATTCGCGCGGCGGCGCGCAGGGCGTCGGTGCGGCGACCACCAACGCCGTCGTGTCCTCATCGATCCTGATCCTGCTGCTCGATTTCGTGATCACCGGTCTGTTCGTATGACGACCTCCCCCTCGACCCCGAAGATCCGCCTTGAAGGCGTGCACAAGAGCTTCGGCGCGAAGCATGTGCTGCGCGGCATCGACCTGGAGATCACGGCCGGCGAATCCCTGGTCGTGATCGGCGGCTCCGGCACCGGCAAGTCGGTGCTGCTGAAGTCGATCCTCGGCCTGATCCGGCCGGACAAGGGCCGCATCCTGATCGATGGGGTCGACACCACCCGGCTGTCGGGCAGCGAGCGCGTGGCGCTGATGAAGCGCTTCGGCATGCTGTTCCAGGGCGCCGCCCTGTTCGACAGTCTGCCGGTCTGGGAGAATGTGGCGTTCGGCCTGATCCAGGGCCGCGGCATGGCCCGCCCGGCGGCGAAAAAGATCGCCATCGACAAGCTGACCCAGGTCGGCCTTGGGCCCGATGTCGCCACCCTGTTCCCGGCCGAGCTGTCGGGCGGCATGCAGAAGCGCGTCGGCCTGGCCCGCGCCATCGCCGCGGAGCCGGAGATCATCTTCTTCGACGAGCCGACCACCGGCCTTGACCCGATCATGGCCGACGTCATCAACGACCTGATCGTCAAATGCACCCGCGAGCTGGGCGCGACGACGCTGTCGATCACCCATGACATGGTCAGCGCCCGCAAGATCGCCGACCGCATCGCCATGATCTATGAAGGCCGGATCATCTGGGCCGGGCCGGCGGACACGGTGAACGATTCCGGCAACGCCCATGTCGACCAGTTCGTCCATGGCCGTGCCGACGGACCGATCCAGATGCAGGTCCGGGTTTCCTGACACGGCCTGGGCGTGTCTTGCGGCTCTGTGGTCCGGATGATATCTACTGGTGGTAGATACCAGACTGGAGGCGCATCGTGTCGAAATCCGGAACCGCCCGATTGTTCCGACACGGACGCAGCCAAGCCGTGCGCCTACCCAAGGAGTTTCGCCTCCCCGGCGAAGCCGTCCGTGTGACCCGCGTTGGCAACGGGGTCCTTCTGGAACCGATCGAGACGGATGTCGCGGCCTGGTTCGCCAGCCTGGACCGCTTCGCCGAAACGCCCTTCATGCCGGAGGGCCGGGAACAGCCCGCCATGCCGATCGACAAGATCGACCTCGAGTGATGCTCTGCCTCGACACCAATGTCGTGATCGGCATCCTCAACGGGCGGCCGGAAGCGGTGCGACGAAATCTGGTAACGGCGCTTGCGGCGGGCGAACAGGTCACCGTCTCCTCGATCGTGCTGTTCGAGCTTTGGTATGGCGCGGCCAAGAGCGGTCGCCCTGCGGAGAATGCGGAACGGATCAAAACATTCCTGTCGGGGCAGATCGAGATTCTGCCTTTCGAGCAGGAGGATGCACGGGAAGCAGGACATCTGCGCGCCACCCTGGAGAAGGCGGGCACTCCCATCGGACCGTTCGATGTCCTGATCGCTGCCCAGGCGTTGCGTTGGCAGGCGCCGATCATCACCGCCAATGCGGCCGAATTCGACAGGGTGCCCGGCCTCACACGACTTGACTGGTCTCAGGACCGGAACGGATGAGAGCGCAACGCCTTCCCCGATAGGATCCACTCCGTGGCCAAGAGCACGACCCGCTACATCTGCCAGAACTGCGGCGCCAGCTTTCCGCGCTGGGCCGGGCGTTGCGAATCCTGCGGCGAGTGGAACACGCTGGTCGAAGAGATCGTCGAGGCCACGCCGAAGGCCGTCGGCGGCGCCCAGAACGCCGCGGCCGGCCGCGCTATCGCCTTCACCGACCTGGCGGCCGCGACTGTCGAGGAGCCGCGCTGGCGCAGCGGCAATGACGAGTTCGACCGGGTCTGCGGCGGCGGCATCGTCGCCGGCTCGGCCATCCTGATCGGCGGCGACCCCGGCATCGGCAAGTCGACCCTGGTGCTGCAGGTGCTGTGCCGCCTCGCCGGTACCGTCGAATGCGCCTACATCTCCGGCGAAGAGGCGGTCGACCAGATCCGCATGCGGGCGCGGCGCCTGGGCCTGGCCGAAGCACCGATTCGACTCGCCGCCTCATCCAACGTCCGCGACATCATCGCCGCGATGGACCGCCCGGACGGGCCGCGGATCGTGGTGATCGATTCGATCCAGACCATGTTCCTCGATGCGCTGGAAAGCGCGCCGGGCACGGTCGCCCAGGTCCGCGCCTCGGCGGCGGAGCTGATCCGCCATGCCAAGCGCCGCGGTGCCGCCCTGCTGATCGTCGGCCATGTCACCAAGGATGGCGCCATCGCCGGACCGCGGGTGCTGGAGCACATGGTCGACACGGTGCTGTATTTCGAAGGCGAGCGCGGCCACCAGTTCCGCATCCTGCGTGCGGTGAAGAATCGATTCGGCGCGACCGACGAGATCGGCGTGTTCGAGATGACCGATGGCGGCCTGGCCGAGGTCAGCAACCCGTCCGAGCTGTTCCTGGCCGACCGCGCCGGCGACGTGTCCGGCGCCGCGGTGTTCGCCGGGCTGGAAGGCACAAGGCCGGTGCTGGTCGAGATCCAGGCCCTGGTCGCCCCGTCGCCGCTCGGCACACCGCGGCGCGCCGTGGTCGGCTGGGACAGCGCCCGCCTGGCCATGGTGCTGGCGGTGCTGGAGGCACGCTGCGGCGTCGCCATCGGCATGAACGACGTCTACCTCAATGTCGCCGGCGGCCTGCGAATCGCCGAGCCGGCGGCGGATCTGGCGGTGGCGGCCGCCCTGATCTCGTCGCTGACCGGCGTGCCGGTGCCGCGCGAGACCGTGGTATTCGGCGAGATCGGCCTGTCCGGCGAGATCCGCGCGGTGGGGCAGAGCGAGGCTCGGCTGAAGGAAGCGGCGAAGCTTGGATTCTCCGCCGCGATCGTGCCACAAGGACACCCGAAGAGAGGCCGGCCCGCCGGCCGCGACGCGATTCCGATCGAGCGCCGCGGCCTCGCCCGGCTCGAAGAGTTGGTGGCACTGTTCGGCGTGGAAGGGCGCGGAGCAGGCAGCGGCCGTCGCAAGAGTTTCGAGGAGACTGATTCTGGATAGCCTTCCCATCGCCGCCGGCGACATTGCGATCCTGATCATTCTCGCGATATCGGCGTTGCTGGCGCTGGCGCGCGGCCTGGTTGCCGAGGTGCTGTCGATCGCCGGCTGGGTCGGCGCGGCGCTGGTCACGCTGTGGCTCTTCGGCGATGCCGCGCCCTATCTGCGGCAATATATCCAGATGCGGATCCTGGCCGACATCCTGACCGGTGCCGGCATCTTCATCGTCGCCCTGGTGATCTTCTCCACCATCAGCCACATGGTCGCCCGGCTGGTGAAGGGATCGGCACTCAGCGCGGTCGACCGGTCGCTCGGCTTCCTGTTCGGCCTGGTGCGCGGCGCGGTGCTGGTCTGCCTAGGCTACCTGCTGCTGACCTGGGTGTTCCCCGAGACCAAGCGGCCGCCCTGGCTGGAGAACGCCCGGATGCTGCCCTGGGTCCAGACCGGTTCCGAATATCTGAAGAGCCTGGTGCCGCAGGAGATGCTGGCCAACGCCATCGACAAGGCGAAGCAGGAGACGGCACCCCTGGCCACGCCGCAGACCATCGCCGATCCGATCGGCAGCCTGCTGAACGGCGGCCAGGGCGCCCCCTCCTCCACGCCGGCCCAGCCGGCAGCGCCACAGCCGGCACCGGCCCAGCAGCAGCCGGCGACTCAGCCGGCGCCGGCGCAGCAGCATCCGGCCGCGAATGGCCTGAAGCCCACTCGTCCGACACAGACGCAGCCTGCCCCTTCGCCGAACGCGGGTGCAACCGGCGGCGGTTAACACTATATAGGCGCCAAGATGTTCCGAATGGCGCCAATGGCGCCCAGGATCAGGAGCCACCGCAGCTTCATGCTGACGACAGACCCCTTCGACCTCCACGGCGACACTCTCCGCGAGGAGTGTGGCATCTTCGGCATCATGGGCCATCCCGAAGCCGCACCGATGACCGCGCTGGGGCTGCACGCCCTGCAGCATCGCGGCCAGGAAGCCTGCGGCATCGTCTCCTATGACGGCGAGCAGTTCCATGCCCACCGGGCCAACGGCCATGTCGGCGACGCCTTCTCGTCGCATTCGGTCGTCAGCCAGCTCAAGGGCAACGCCGCGATCGGCCATGACCGCTACGCCACGACAGGCGGCGCCGGCCTGCGCAACGTCCAGCCGCTGTTCGCCGACTTCGAATTCGGCGGCTTCGCGATTTCCCACAACGGCAACCTGACCAATGCCGGCCGGCTGCGCCACCAGCTGGTCAGCCGCGGCTGCCTGTTCCAGTCGACCTCGGACACCGAGGTGTTCCTCCACCTGATGGCCATAGCGCGCGGCGGCAACGTCATCGACCGGCTGGTCGAGGCGATGCGCCAAGTCGAGGGCGCCTATTCGCTGATCGCCCTGGCACCCGAGCACGTCATCGGCATCCGCGATCCCATGGGTTTCCGGCCGCTGGTGCTGGGCAAGCTGGAGACCGCGTCCGGCACCAGCCATGTCCTGGCGTCGGAAACCTGCGCGCTGGATATCATCGACGCCGAGTTCATCCGCGACGTCGAGCCGGGCGAGATGGTGGTGCTGCAGGGCGGCAAAGTGACCAGCATCAAGCCGTTCCAGCCGGCCGAGCGCCGCTTCTGCATCTTCGAATACATCTACTTCGCCCGGCCCGACAGCGTGGTCGAAGGCGCCTCGGTCTATGAGGCCCGGCGCCGGATCGGGGTCGAGCTGGCGGTGGAATCGCCCGTCGAGGCGGATGTCATCATCCCGGTCCCCGATTCGGGCGTGCCGTCCGCCATCGGCTTCGCGGCGCAGAGCGGCATACCGTTCGAGCTCGGCATCATCCGCAACCACTATGTCGGCCGCACCTTCATTGAGCCGAGCGACCAGATCCGCCATCTCGGCGTGCGCCTGAAGCACAACGCCAACCGGGCGATGATCGAAGGCCGCCGGGTCGTGCTGGTCGATGATTCAATCGTGCGCGGCACCACAAGCCAGAAGATCGTGAAGATGGTGCGCGCGGCCGGCGCCAAGGAGGTCCATATGCGGATCTCCAGCCCGCCGACCACCAACCCCTGCTTCTACGGTGTCGATACGCCGGAGAAGTCGAAGCTGCTGGCGCACAACTACTCGGTGCAGCAGATGGCCGAGCTGATCGGCGTCGACAGCCTGGCCTTCATCTCGATCGACGGGCTGTATCGCGCCATGGGCGCATCGAAGCGGGCCGGCAATGCCCGGCAGTTCTGCGATGCCTGCTTCACCGGCGACTATCCGACGCCGCTGACCGACAACGAAGCCGCGCCGCGCCGCAGCTCCTCCCTTTCCGGCTGAAACCATGACCGAGACCACCGGACGGCCGCTTGAGGGCCGGATTGCGCTCGTCACCGGGGCGTCGCGCGGTTTCGGCGCCGCGGTCGCGATCCGGCTGGCCGCCGCCGGCGCCCATGTCGTCTGCGCCGCCCGCACCGTCGGCGGGCTGGAGCAGACCGACGACGCGATCCAGGCGGCGGGCGGCAGCGCCACGCTGGTGCCGATGGATTTGTCGAAGTTCGAGCAGATCGACCTTCTGGGCGGGTCGCTGGCCCAGCGCTTCGGCAAGCTCGACCTGCTGGTTGGCAGCGCCGCGATGCTCGGCCATCTCGGTCCGGTCGCCTTCAGCGATGCGAAGGTCTGGGGCCAGGTGCTCGACCTCAACCTCACCGCCAATTACCGGCTGATCCGCTCGGCCGACGCGCTGCTGCGCGCCGCCACGGCGCCGCAGGCCATCTTCGTCACCGACCGGATCGCGCGGGCCGGCGGCGCCTATTGGAACGCCTATGCCGTGGCCAAGGCCGGGCTCGAGACCCTGGCCAGCCTCTATGCGGCCGAAACGGCCAAGACGCCGGTGCGGGTCGCGCGATTCAACCCCGCCCCGATGGCCACCCGGCTGCGCGAACAGGGCTTCCCGGGCGAGCCGCAGGGTAGCCAGCCGGCACCGGAAGCCGCGGCGGACCGGCTGGTCGGCCACATCCTGGCCGGCGACGGGCTGGCCGAAGGTGTGGTCGCCGACTGGGATTAGTGTCCCCGACGAGTCACCCGGCCCATAATTTCCGCACATTTGAACGGAAGATTGCCCGCGGTTCCCTGGGGGAGAGCAGCGACATGGTTCGAACGACGCGCATCGCGCTGGCCTTGGCCCTGGCCATCGCGGCCGGCCCGGCAGCAGCGGCCGAGACCGTGCCCGATTCCGGGATCCTGCAGATGGCCAAGGCTGCCTGCGACGGGAAGGATTTCGCGTCCCTGTTCGGCCATTTCGCCCAGACCAAGGCCGTCCGCCTGGCCTACACCGCGCCCGAGGTGCAGATCCGCAGCCTCGATCACCCCGAACGGATCCTGCAGACGACCCCGGGCCGGGACTACCGCGACTTCAAGATCGCCATGGTCGACTACAGCTATGTCGACGCCGACTCGGCCGACCGCTTCTTCGCCCACAAATCCGAGACGCTGGAGGATCTGAAGGTCGACATGACCGAGACCGCCGACGGCGGCTATCGCGTCGCCTATGTGAAGGTCGAATACGGCCCGCCCAGCGGCGATGACGGCGACGAGCAGGGCGAGATTATCCGCACCTATGGCCGCCCCGGCGCCTATCTGTTCGAGCCGCGCAACGGATGCTGGCAGCTGACCCAGGATCTGCGCTGATGCGCGCCCTGCCCCGCCTTGCCGCTATAGCGTCGCCGAAACTCCCTCGGTCAGTTCATCGGCCAGGACCTTGAAGCCGGCCAGGGTGGTCATGCCGAAGCTGTTGCTGAGCGCGACATCGGCGGCATCCCGCCCCCGCGCCATCAGCACCCGGCCGATCCGGGGCCGGTTGTGGCGGGCATCGAAGGTGTACCAGCGGCCGCCGAGATAGGCCTCGAACCAGGCGCTGAAATCCATCGGCGCCGGGTCGTATGGCACGCCGATATCGCCGAGATAGCCGGTGCAGTAGCGGGCCGGGATGTTCATGCAGCGGCACAGCGTGACCGCCAGATGGGCGAAGTCGCGGCAGACGCCCGCCCGCTCCTGATGCACGTCCCAGGCCGATTTGGTCGGCCGGGCGTGGTCGTAGCCGAAGCGGACATGGCTGTGGACGAAATCGCAGATCGCCTGCACCCGGGCCCAGCCCGGCGGCGACTTGCCGAACAGCCCCCAGGCGGTTTCGGACAACAGGTCGGTCTGGCAGTACCGGCTGCCCAGCAGGAACACCAGCGCCTCGGTCGGCAGGTCCGAGACCTTGATCTCCGCCGCGTCGGGCGCGATCTCGTCGGCCAGGCCGCTGTCGCTGACCACGGCGTCGGTCGAGAGATGGATCTTCCCAGCCGGCGCCAGGATCCGGCTGCAGATGTTGCCGAAGCCGTCGATATAGACATCGACCGGCACCACCGGGTCGCAGCGCAGCGTGTCGGGGGTGGCCAGATCCTGCGTGCGCGACGGGTGGACGCGCAGCATCAGCATCATCGGGGTCGGCTGCGGGCAGTCGTAGACCAGATCAAACCCGATACGAATCCGCATGACCCATCCCTCTGTGGCCGTTGTTGACGGCACTTTCGGGTCACGCCCTCCCCAGCCCCCGCAGCGGTTCGATCCGGTTCTGCGTCGGCAAGGGTCGCGCGCGGCCCCATGCCGTTGCGGGATCGTAACAGAAGCGCGCGGGAATTCGTTCCAGGATCGGCAGGCAGGTCAGTCCCGGAAGATCACCTGCAGGAAATCGGCCAGCGACGGCCGCCAGACAGCCATCTCGTGTCCCAGGCCGGGATAGGCGGTGTGGCTGTGGCGGATGCCCGCCGCCGTCAGATCCCGCAGCAGTCCGGTGACATCGTCGCCCGTGACCGTGTCGTTCGTGCCGGCGGTGACGGCGAAGTGGCGCAGCGCGGCGTTGACCCGGCCCGGGTCGGCCAGCGCCCGGGCGATGCCCGCGTCCGGCACCGTCGCCTGCGACACGCCGCTGAAGCTGCCCAGCCAGCCGAAGCTGCCGAGATGGCCAAGCCCCGAGACCAGGACTTGGTAGCCGCCCTGAGACAGTCCGGCCAAGGCCCGGCCGGCGGCATCGGTCCGCACGCGATAGCGGGCCTCCATATGCGGGATGATGTCGTCGGTCAGCTCACGATCCACCGCGGCCGCGTTCACGGGATAGAAATCCCGGCGGCGGACGGCGTCGGGGAAATCCTCCGGACCGGCGCCGGGCAAGTCGGCCTCGGTGCCCGCGAAGAACACGATCATCGGCGCGATCCTGCCCTCGGCCAGCAGATTGTCGAGCATCTGCGGCGCCCGGCCCTGCAGGACCCAGGACCAGATGGTGTCGCCATAGCCGTGGTAGAGGACCAGCACCGGCAGCGGCGCCGCCGCGTCGCTGTAGCCCGGCGGCGTCCACACCAGGAACTGGCGCTCGGCCCCCAGCGCCGTGCTGTGCAGGGTCACGACCCGCAGGTCGCCATGCGGCACCGGCCGGGTGTCGAGGATGCTGCCCGGCACCAGGATCAGGCTGGCATTGACCTGGCGCTGCGGCTTGGGCGTGGCCGAGCCGGTGTCGGGTGCCGCGAAGCCGTCGACGCTGAAGCCGTATTCGTACAGGCCGGGATCGACCGGCCCGACGATCGCCTGCCACGCGCCCTGCCCGGTCCGCGCCAGCGGCACCGGCCCGCGCGGACCGAAATTGACCGTGACCGACCGCGCCGCCGGGGCGACCAGCCGGAAGGTGATGTGCCGGTCGGGCCCGACAGAGGTCAGCAGATCGCGCTGCGCCCCGCCGACAGGCGGCTGCGCCGGGCTGTCACTCACCCGAGATCATCTTGAAGATTCCAGAAAAATCAGTGTCTTTTTGGCCGTCGTTCACAAACAAGGTGTAAAGCGCGGCCGCCGCGGCGCCCAGCGGCGTCGCGGCGCCGGCGGTCTGGGCCGCGGATTGCGACAGGCGCAGATCCTTCAGCATCATCGCCGCGGTGAAGCCGGCGGCGTAGTCGCGATTGGCCGGCGAGGTTGGCACCGGCCCCGGCACCGGGCAATAGGTGGTCAGCGACCAGCACTGGCCCGAGCTCTTGGACGCCACATCGAACAGCTTCTGCCGCTCCAGCCCCAGCTTGTCGGCCAAAGCGAAGGCTTCCGACACCGCGATCATCGAGATGCCGAGCACCATGTTGTTGCAGATCTTGGCCGCCTGGCCGGTGCCGGCATCGCCGGTGTGAACGATGGTCTTGCCCATCGCCTGCAGCACCGGCTCGGCCCGGCCGAATGCCTCGCCCGACCCGCCGACCATGAAGGTCAGGGTGCCCGCCGTGGCGCCGCCCGTGCCACCCGAAACCGGGGCATCGACCATGGCGAAGCCGCGGGCCCTGGCTTCCTTCTCCACGGCGCGGGCGTTGTCGACATCGATGGTCGAACAGTCGATCAGCAGCGCGCCGCCCGGGACGTTGGCACAGATGCCGTCGACGCCGAGATAGGCCTCACGCATATGGGCGCCGCTCGGCAGCATGCTGACCACCACCTGTGCCTCGTTCACCACTGCGGCGATCGAGGGCCTGGCGACGATCCCGTCCTTCGCCAAGCCCTCACGGACCGCGTCCACCGGGTCGAAGCCGGTCACCGAATGCCCGGCCTTCAGCAGGTTCAGCGCCATCGGCCGGCCCATATGGCCGAGGCCGAGAAAGGCGATACGCAGCCCCATGGTCGTCTCCTCCGAGCCCGTCCGCGAATGCTACTGGCGCGGCCGCCTGATGGCGGTGTCTCCGCTTCCGATGCTCACGGACCTATGTCCGCTCCGCGCCGGTTCTCGACACCACCACCAGTCGACTCACGCCAGCGCATTCTCAAACGGGCTCTAAACCGGGCGCGAAGGCCCATTCATTGTCCGGTCGTTCAGTCAAACGTCAGTTCGCGGCCGGGCAGCGGCCGGAAGCAGGCGGCGACCGTGGCATCATCCACCGCCTCCAGCGCCGCCGGCTGCCATTTCGGATCGCGGGTCTTGTCGACCAGCTGGGCCCGGACGCCTTCGAAGAAGTCCGGTGCGGCCAGGAAGCGGTGGACCATGCGGAACTCCATCGCCGCCACCGCGTCGTAAGGCATGGTCGCGCCCTGGCGCATCTGGCGCAGCGTGACCTTCAGGCTGGTCGGCGACCCCGCGCGGATCTGCACCGCCGCCCCCTGCGCCCAGTCGCCGCCCTCGGCGTCCAGGGCGGCCAGGATCTCCTCCACCGTGTCGTGGCGGAAGCAGCGATCGATCGCGGGGAGCAGCGCCGGCAGCATGGGTGTGCCGGGATCGGCGGCGAAGCGCTCCAGCACCGCCTCGGCCACCAGCCCGCCATGGCCGACCCAGACGGCATCGGCCAGCGCCGCCACCACGTCGTCGACCCGGGCCGAGGGCACATGGTGCGTCGCCAGCCGGGTGTACATCAGGTCGGCAGCGTGCAGCCGGGCGCCAGTCAGCGCGAGATAGAGACCGCTTTCGCCCGGGCAGCGCGACAGGAACCAGCCGCCGCCGACATCCGGGAAGAGGCCGATGCCGCATTCGGGCATGGCGCACAGCGTCTTCTCGGTCGTCACCCGGTGCGAGCCATGCACCGAGAGGCCGAGGCCGCCGCCCATGGTCACGCCGTCGAGCAGCGCGATCCACGGCTTGGGGAAATGATGGATGGCATGGTTCAGCCGGTATTCGACCCGGAAGAAATCCGCCTCCGGATCGCCGTTGAGCACGGCCGCGGCCGCGGCAGGACCGAGGTCGTAGACGGCGCGGATGTCGCCGCCGGCACAGAAGGCCCGGTCGCCGGCGCCGCGCACCACCACGGCATGGATCTCCGGATCCTCGGCCCATTGCGGTAAGCGCGGCAGCAGCGCCTGGCACATGCCGAGCGACAGCGCGTTCAGCGCCTTCGGCCGGTTCAGCGTGACGATGACGATCGGGCCTTCCCGATCGAACAGGATCTCGTCGGTCATTCTATTCCGCCAGCAGGCGACGGGCCACGATCAGACGCATGATCTCGTTGGTGCCTTCCAGGATCTGGTTCACCCGGACGTCGCGCAGGAAGCGCTCCACAGGATAGTCCTTGATATAGCCGTAGCCGCCATGCAGCTGCAGCGCATCGTTGCAGATCCTGAAGCCCGCGTCGGTGGCGAAGCGCTTGGCCATGGCGCAGTGCAGGGTCGCGTCCGGGTCCTGGCGGTCGAGCGAATCCGCGGCGCGATGGATCATCAGCCGGGCGGCATCGAGGTCGATCGCCATATCGGCCAGCTTGAATTGCAGCGCCTGGAACTCGGCGATCTTCCGGCCGAACTGGCTGCGCTGCAGCATGTGGCTGCGCGCCGCCTCCAGGCAGGCGCGGGCGCCGCCGACCGAGCAGGCGCCGATGTTGATGCGGCCGCCATCCAGCCCCTTCATGGCGAAGGTGAAGCCCTCGCCCTCCTCGCCCAGCCGGTTGGCCACGGGCACGCGGCAATCCTCGAAGATGACCGCGGTCGTCACCTGGCTGTTCCAGCCCAGCTTCTTCTCCTTCTTGCCGAAGGACAGGCCGGGCGTGCCCTTCTCGACGATCACGGCCGAGATGCCCTTCGGCCCCGCCTCCCCGGTCCGCACCATCACGATGTAGACGTCGGAGGTCGAACCGCCGGAAATGAAGGCCTTGGACCCGTTCAGCACATACTCATCGCCGTCGCGCACCGCGCGGGTGCGCAGCGACGCAGCGTCGGAGCCGGAGCCGGGTTCGGTCAGGCAATAGCTGGCAAAGCTGTCCATCGTCATCAGCGACGGCAGGAAGCGGGCCTTCAGCTCCTCCGACCCGAAGCGGTCGATCATCCAGCCGACCATGTTGTGGATCGAGATATAGGCGGCGGTGGAGATGCAGGCCGCCGACAGCTCCTCGAACACGATCACGGCGTCGCGGCGGGTCAGCCCGCTGCCGCCATGGGCCTCGCCGCAATAGAGGCCGGCGAAGCCCAGCGCCGCGGCCTGGCGCAGCGTGTCGACCGGGAAGATCTGTTCCTCGTCCCAGCGGGCGGCATGGGGGGCCATCTGCTCCACGGCAAAGGCGCGCGCGGCATCGCGGATGGCGTCCTGGTCGGCATTCAGGGTGAAGCTCATGGACAGAGCGTGGCCGGAACCGGGCCGGGGATCAAGAGGTTCGCGTACGATTGTTTCGCGACATGCTGTCCATGACAATGGCGAGAGGCTTGTTGCATTCTCCCGGCACGTCATTCCGGAGACCGCCATGTCCGCCTTCGCGCCGCCCCTTGCCGAAGCCCAGGCCGCCCTGTCCCGCGCGGTTGCCGAGGCCGCGCGCCAGGGCCGGACGGTCGCGGCCGTCGTGATCGACCGCGGCGGCCATGTCGTTGCCGCGGCGCGGATGGACGGCGTCGGATACCTGACGCTGGAGGTCGCCCGGCGCCGCGCCGCCGCCGCGCTGCATTTCGGCGAGCAGACCCGGGACGCCGCCTTGCCGACCGACCGCGACCCCGTCGGCCTGGCCGACATCCTGGTGCAGCCCGGTGGCTTCCCCTGGCGCGATGCCGGCGCGGTGATCGGCGCGCTGGGCGTCGCCGGGGCGGGGCTGGAGGACGACCATGCCATCGGCGACGCCGCGATCGGCATGCTCTGACGGGTTGACCGTCAGGCAGCGCCCCTCATCCGCTCTACCCACGCCAGCAGCGCCTTGCGATCGATCTTGCCGAGGGCGTTGCGCGGGATCTCATGGATGATTTCCAGCCATTCCGGAACCTTGTAGTCGGCGAGCCGCGCCGTCACCTCCGCCAGGATGTCCCTGACGGTTGCACTGCTCTGCACCGCGCCGCTCTCCAGCTGCACGAAGCCCATCACGCGCTGCCCGAGCACCGGGTCCGGCACGCCGATCACCCCGGCGGTCTTGACTGCGGGATGGGCCGCCAGGGCCTCCTCGACCTCGACCGGGGAGATATTGGTGCCGCCGCGGATGATCAGTTCCTTCTTGCGCGACACGAACCACACATTGCCGGCGTCGTCCTGCCGCATCAGGTCGCCGGAATGGTACCAGCCGTCTCGCGGCGTGCCCTCGATCGCATCAGGCCCGGCCCAGTAGCCGATGCTGACATCAGGTCCCCGCACGATGAACTCACCGGCCTCACCCTGCGGCACCGGCGCGCCGGATTCGTCGACCAGGGCCACATCCGCGCCCGTCACGACCCGGCAGACCGAGCCGAATTCCAGCCCGTAGGTCAGCGCGCCGGCCGTCTCCGTCGCCGCCCAGATCGAGTGCAGGGGACAGCCGAAGACCGACGGGAACTCCTGCTGCACCTGCCGGGGGCAGACATCGCCGCCGGTGATGCAGCTGCGCAGGGACGAGACGTTGCGTGGCCGCACCTTCTGGCAATCCAGCAAGGTCCCGAACATGTACGGCATGGCCAGCACCCAGCTGCAGCGATGCCGCTCGATCGCATCCAGCACGGCGTCGGGCTCGAACCGCTCGAGCAGGATGAACGGCGCGCAGAACCTGACATAGGCCAGGAAGGTGAACAGGCCGCTGGCATGGGCCATCGGCGTCGACATGACGGCGACATGGCTGCCGTCGAGACCCCAATGCGCCAGCCCCTCGGCGATGGCGGACAGGGAGGCCGGGGTGTGGATCACCAGCTTTGGCTGGCCGGTCGTCCCCGACGTCGTGATCAGCACGGCCGGCGCATCGATCGCCGGTTCGTCCGGCACCGTCTCGCCATTGTCGTTGGTGGACAGCCTCGACCAGGGCTGCGCCCGCCGGTCATCGCCGCCGTCGCCGATGACGAAGCGCCGGCCGGCTGCGAGGGTCGCCTCATCGATGTCGGCGACGCGCGGATAGAGGTCCGCTTCGCCGATATAGAGGGCCGGCTGCAGGCGGCGCAGCAGCGGGGCGAGTTCCGCGGTCTTGAAGGCGGTGCGCAGCGGCACCGCGATCGCGCCGACCAGGAAGCAGGCGTAGTACGCCAGGATCATTTCGGGCCGGTTCACCATGTGCAGCGCGATGCGGTCGCCATGCCGGATGCCCAGCCCGACGAGGCCGCGCGCGAGGCCGCCGACCTCCTCCGCCAGCCGCTGGTAGGTCCAGACGTCGTCGCCATTGATGAACGCGATGCTTTTCGGCCGCGTTTCGGCGTTGTGACGCAACGCCTGTATGGGCGTGAAAGTCATTCTGCTCTCCGAGCGAGATTGGGTGAAGATTTCGGTGTGTCGATCTTCAGGTCCGGGCGGACGATCTCGGTCGGAGCACAGCCGACGGGTCGTCCCCGGTCCGTCTTTCGTCAGCGAAAGACGCGATGATCTCGTTGACCCGAAGAATGGATCCGCTCGGCTTCTTGATGATGTCGGCGCCAGGGAAAGGCGTTACCGGCGTAACCGGCCTGGGGAGCCGCTCTGTTCAGCCCGGTGCGCCCTGCTTGGAGGGCGGTTCGCGATCGGCTACGGTCGTGTCTGCTCATTTGATCAAACGGGGAGCCCGAGCACGTCATGGCCGATTTGGGGCTGGAGCCGATCCTGTCGCGGCTGACCATCCAGGACAGCGTTCATCAGCAGCTGCGGCATGCCCTGATGACCGGCCGGTTCGACCCCGGCCAGGTGATGACCATCGCATCGCTGGCCGACAGCTTCGGCACCAGCCACATGCCGGTGCGCGAGGCGCTGCGCCGGCTGGCGGCGGAGAATGCGCTGGAGATCGCGCCGAACGGCTCTGCCCGCGTGCCCTTCGTGACCCGGGCCCGGCTCGACGACCTCTGCCGCGCCCGGATCGCGGTCGAAGGCCTTGCGACCGAGCTGGGTGCCGGCCAGATCACCGGTCGCGACATCGCCGCGCTGGAGACCATGGTGGCGGAACAAGAGCGGATCGCGCGGGAAGACAGCGTCTACGACATGCTCGGCAAGAACCGGCTGTTCCACTTCACCATCTATCGCGCCTCGGGTTCGGAGGTGCTGATCCAGCTGATCGAGTCGCTGTGGCTGCAGGCCGGCCCGTACATGCGCAGGCTGTCGGCCCATGTCGAACCGCTGCTGCGGGCCGGCACCCTGGCGCCCTACACCGGGCACCACCACGCCATCATCGCCGCGCTGAAGGCCGGCGACGCTGCCCGGGCGCGGGAGGAAATGATCGGCGACATCCGCACGACGCAGGATCTGCTGCGCACCCTGTGCCCGGCCGAGGACGGGCCGGCCAGGACGGCGGCGGGGCCGGCCGCCGGAGCGCCCACCGACAACTATTCACTTTAAGCCTACAGCAATTCCATTGATCACATCCGGGCTTCGTGATCACATGATCAAAATCGGACGAGCCACCGCCGATCGATGATCCGGCGGCGGAAACAAGAAGCGAACGACACCCCCTATCGGGGAAACAGAGGAGGCCAGAATGATGAAAACTCTCGGACGGCTGGGCATCCTGATCGCCCTCGGCGTCGCTGCAGCGTCTCCGGCGCTGGCCGACACCATCGTGGTCGGTGCCTACCCGGCCAATCCGCCCTGGGAATACAAGACCGACAGCGGTTCCTTCGAAGGCTTCGAGGTCGATCTGGCGAAGGAGGTCGGCAAGCGCATCGGCGCCGATGTCGAGTTCCAGGACCTCGGGTTCCAGGCCCTGTTCGCCGCCACCAGCTCCGGCCGCATCGACTTCGCCATCTCGTCGATCTCGGTCAACAACGACCGGCTGCAGAACCAGAGCTTCACCCAGCCCTATTATGACAGCGACGGCACGGTGTTCGGCGTGCCGACATCGCCGATCCATTCGCTTGATGACCTGAAGGGCAAGACCGTCGGCGTGCTGTCCGGATCGACCGGCGAGACCTGGGCCAAGGCGAACAGCGACAAGCTCGGCCTTGCCGACATCAATGGCTACAACGCCCAGCAGGACCTGCTGATGGAGGTCCAGAACGGCCGGGTCGATTTCGGCGCCAGCGAGATCTCGGGCCTGCAATACGCGATCAAGCAGATGCCCGGCCTGAAGATCCTGCTGCGCATCCCGACCGGCGAGCACTTCGCCATGATGACACGCAAGAATCACCCGCTGCTGACCAAGGCGAACGACGCCATCACGGCGATGAAGACGGACGGCACCATGGCCGCGCTGCACAAGAAGTGGTTCGGCGTCGACCCCGAGGCCGGCACCAGCACGGTGGTGCCGGGGCCGATCCCCCAGGCCCAGTAGCCGATAGCGGAGGGGCGATTCGCCGCCCCTCCCCCTCGCCTCGCTCCTCGGCCCGGCCGTTGAGCCCGACCTGCTCCTCGTGCTGCGGTCCGGACCCATGGATATCGTCGATACCTTCTTCAACTGGCCGGTGCTGGTCCGGTCCTTCCCGATCCTGCTGCGCGGGCTGGGCAACACCGTCATGCTGGGCTGCGCCAGCATCGTCCTCGGCACCCTGGCCGGGCTGCTGATCTGCCTGCTGCGGCTGTATGGCCCGCGGCCGCTGCGGCTGCTCGCGGTCGGCTATATCGACATGTTCCGCGCGCTGCCGATCCTGGTGGTGCTGATCCTGATCTACTACGCCCTGCCCTTCGTCGGCATCCGGCTGTCCTCCTTCGTCTCCGCCACCCTGGCCTTGTCGCTGGTGCTGTCGGCGTTCACGGCGGAGGTGTGCCGCGCCGGCATCGAGAACATCCCGCGCGGCCAGTTCGAAGCCTCCTCAGCACTCGGCCTGCCGTTCTGGCTGGCCATGCGCAAGGTGATCCTGCCCCAGGCGGTGCGCGTCATCATCCCGCCGCTGACCAGCAACTGCGTCGCGGTCTACAAGGACACGGCGCTGGCCTCCGTCGTCGCCATGCCGGACCTGCTGAAGCAGACCACCGACGCCCAGGCCCAGATGGCCAACCCGACGCCGCTGATCGGCGCGGCGATCATCTATCTCGCCTTTCTCTGGCCGCTCGTCCGCCTGATCGGCCATCTCGAAGACCGGGCCAAGCGCCGCAACGGCCGGTCCTGACCCTGCCGCGCGCGTCGCCCGGCGGCGCGTGCCCCCCATCGACCAGGAGATGTTCGTGACCCAGACCCAGACCGAGGACAGACTCGCAGCAGCGCCGTTTCCGATCGAGACAGTGCGGTCGATGTTCCCGGCGCTGCAGCAGGCCGATGCCGAGGGCTTCATCTTCCTCGACAACGCCGCCGGCGCCCAGATCCCGCAAAGCGTGCTCGACGCCGTGACCCATCACCTCGTCGACCACAACGTCCAGCGCGGCGGCCGCTACGACAAGAGCCGCGCCGTCGACCGGTCGGTGGCCGAGGCTCGCGAAAGCGTCGGGCTGCTGGTCAACGCCTACAGCCCGGCCGAGATCTCGTTCGGCATGAACGCGACCTCCTTCATCCGGCTGGTCAGCCTGGGCATCGGCCAGACGCTGGATGAGCGCGACGAGATCATCGTCACCGACATGGATCACGACGCCAACATCGCCACCTGGCTGGCGCTGGAGAAGGCTGGGGCGAAATTCGCGTGGTGGCGGATGCGCGAGGACGGCACCCTGCATGCCGAAGACCTGGCACCGCTGCTGTCGTCGCGCACCCGCCTGGTCGCCTGCACCGTGACCGCCCATTCGATCGGCTCGGTCGTCGATGTCACGGCCGCCGCCAAGCTGGCGCATGCAGCCGGGGCCGAGGTCTTCGTCGACTGCGTGCATTACGGCCCGCATGGGCTGATCGACGTGCAGGCCTGGGGCTGCGATTACCTCGTCTGCTCCGGCTACAAGAACTTCTCGCCGCATATGGGCTTCCTGTGGGGCCGCTACGACGCGCTGAAGCGCCTGCCGACCTTCCGCGAGGACTTCATCCCGGACGAGCCGCCCTACAAGATCGAAGCCGGCACCTTCATCTACGAGAACGTCGCCGGCATGAGCGCATCGGTGAGGTACCTCGAATCGCTCGGCCGCGGCTTCGCCGGCCCGTCGACCGGATCCCGCCGCGGCGACATCGTGGCGGCGATGACTGCGATCCGGGCCTATG
>NZ_JBYRFX010000947.1:0-2347 GCF_057815775.1 Inquilinus sp. | reverse complement strand
AACCCGCTGGCCAGGCCGGCGCTGCGGGTTTCGGTGGCGTAGACGAACAAGGCGATGGCCAGACTGGCCAGCACCGCCTCGACCAGGCCGCGGCCGCCATCCAGCACGCCGAAGAACCGGCCCTGTTCGGCATGGCCGGCGATCAGCTTCACCTGCTTCAGCGTCGCCGCCCAGAATGTGAGACCCGTGGTGATGCCGAAGCCGCCATAGATCACGAGCAGTGCGTTGTAGCCCGGCAGGGTGGCATACCACAGGCCGAGCAGCCCGGTGCCGACCAGGGAGAAGATGATCAGCAGGCGCGGCTGGATCCGGTCGGCCAGCCAGCCGCTGGGGAGGTAGCTGACCAGGAAGCTGGTGCCGAGGATCGAGTACAGGACCCCGAGCTCGGTGTTGTCGATGCCCAGCACCTCCAGCATCGTCGTCTGGTAGACTTGGCGCAGATACAGGATCGGATAGATCGCGCCGGCGGCCAGCACGATCAGCGCCAGTTGCAGGTAGCGCGACCGCGCGCTCGGCAGGGCGGCTACGGCCGACTGCGGCGCGAGACCCGGTTGGACGATGGATGCCACGAACGGCTCCTCCCGATGATTTTCTTGTGGTGTCTTGGTTCGCCCGGTCAGTGCTTCAGCACGACCAGCCGGGTCTGGGTGAATTCGAGCATGCCGTGCTTGCCGTCGTCGCCGCCGAGGCCGGAGCGCTTCCAGCCGGCGTGGAAGCCCTGATACGGGTCGGCCGGGAAGCGGTTGACGTAGAGTTCGCCGGCTTCGATCGCGTCGGCGAAGCGCATCACCGTGCGATAATCCTCGGTGAACAGCACCGAGGTCAGGCCGAACTGGTGGTCGTTGGCCAGGGCCAGCGCCTGGTCGGCGTCGCGATAGGGCACCACGGCCAGCACCGGGCCGAACACCTCCTCGCGGATGATCTCCATCTCCTGGCGGCAGCCGGACAAGAGGGTCGGCGGGTAGAAGAATCCCTCCCCGTCCGGCAGCATGCCGCCGGCCTCCAGCACCGCGCCCTCGGCCACGGCACGTTCGACCATGCCATGGACGTGCGCCTGCGCCGCGGCGTTGGCCAGCGGGCCCATCCGGTCCGGGTCGGCGGCACGGTCGCCGAAGCCGCGGGCGCGGAACGCCGTGCGCAGCCGGCCCAGCAGCGCGTCGTGGATGCTGTCATGGACATACAGCCGCTCGACCGCGGTGCAGACCTGGCCGCAATGGGTGGTCTTGGCCGCCACGATGCGGACGGCGACGTCGTCGAGATCGGCATCCGGCTCGACGATCACGGGGGTCTTGCCGCCCAGTTCCAGCGACGGGCGGGCGATGTTGGCCTTGCAGTAATACAGCACCGTGCGGCCGGCGCCGACGCTGCCGGTCAGGGTGATCATGCCGACGGCCGGATGGGTGCACAGCGCCCGCGCCGTCTCATGGCTCATCGCCAGGATGCTGACCAAGCCGTCCGGCAGGTCCGCCTCCGCCATCGCCGCGGCGATCGCGAGGGCCGAGGCCGGGGTGTTGTTGCTGGGCCGGACCACCACCGCATTGCCGGCGATCAGCGCCGGCGCGATCTTCCGCACCAGGGTGTAGACGGGATAGTTGAACGGGATCAGGCAGGCGACGACGCCGATCGGCTCGCGCTTCAGCATCAGAGTCTCAGCCGGCGTGTCGCTGGGGATCACCTCGCCCTCGATCCGCCGCGCCCATTCGGCGTGATAGCGCATCAGCTCGGCGGCATAGACCGCCTCGGCCGTAGCGTCGGCCAGGCTCTTGCCGGATTCCTGCGCCAGGGCGGCGCCGATCGCACCGGCCCGCGCCTCGATCGCCGTGGCCAGCCGGCGCAGCGCATCGCCGCGCTGGATCGACGGCAGCTTGCCCCAGCTCTTCTGCGCCGCCGCGGCGGCTTCGACGGCGGCAACCGCTTCCGCCTCGGTGGCGGCCGGAACCGCGGTGAAGACGCGGCCGGTGGCCGGGTTGCGCACCTCGATCACCGCATCCGTGGCGGGCGCGACGAACCGGCCGGCGATGAAATTCTGATGGGACGACATGGTCTGCATAGGTCCGGAACGCGGCCGGACGCGGGCCGACGGCCGGCTCTACGGCGCGGTGCATCCGGAACGATGGGCCACGGGAGCGGGGCGCTTTTCGTCGCCGGTCCTCCCGAGGCCGGCGGCGCCGCTGTCGATAGCCGGAGTGAACCGCGCCGCCGCATCCGGCACAAACGACTTGTTCTCGGGCAAAGCATTCGGAAACGGAATGTTATGGTGGGCGCCGAAAGTTTTTTCGAAGCGCCTGTCGATCCGCGCCGGGCTGGTTCGTCGTCTTCAATAGCGAGACACTGCAGCGACGATGGC